>NZ_JBYTDL010000003.1:384735-416978 GCF_058791335.1 Lysinibacillus sp. EB271-A1-10B | reverse complement strand
CCCTGGCTACTGCTTATAATAAAACCATATAAAAAATGATCAACCAGAAATATCTGGCTGACCTTATAATACGAACGGAGCAGTTTAGTTGGATAAGAATAGATATGTTTCTTATGGTTTCTTCTTCTATTTTTTGTAGTATAATTTACTCCATACTACAAATTAGAGATATAAGGAAGTGTAAGTGTGAAGGTACGTATAATCACTGGAATTATTATGGCAATTTTATTTTTAATTCCATTTTATTTCGGGAGTTATTGGTTTTCGGCTTTTTCTTTAATTCTTGCAATAATAGCCTATTATGAATTTACTACTATTATTAAGGCAAGAATTTTGGACGTTAAATGGTTTGCAGGACTTTTAGGAGTTATATTTTTATTCTCTCCTTTGTTAAGTTCTGGGGGTGAACAGATTCAAATTAAAGTATTGATAGCTCTTGTTCTCTTATTACTAACAGCTACTATCTTTAATCAGGAGTTTTCAATTGAAAAGGCTGGGACTTTGCTGATTGGCGTTTTATATATTGGATTTGGGTTCAGTTCATTAGCAGAAGCAAGAATAGATAATGGAGTTATTTGGGCGTTCTCTATATTACTAACAATTTGGTCAACTGACTCAGGAGCTTATTTTATTGGAAGAAAATTTGGTAAAAGAAAACTTGCTGAAAAAATTAGTCCTAATAAGACAGTAGAAGGAGCAATAGGTGGTATTATAGCAGCGATTATTATAGGAATGGTTCTTCAAATGACATTAAATACATATGTAAACTACATCGAAGCTTTAATAATAACTCTTGTTGTATCTATAGCTGGTCAAGTTGGTGACTTGGTTGAATCAGCACTAAAACGCAACTATGGTGTTAAAGATTCAGGGAAAATTCTTCCTGGTCACGGGGGAGTTTTAGATAGGTTAGATAGCTGGATCTTTGTATTTATTGGATTGAAATTTATTGGCTTGTTATAGAAATAAAAGAATTTCTTCTTCAACTAACTGAGGGCTTTAATTGAAGAAGATAGCAAACTAAAAGCAACAATCTTTGAGAAAACAATTTATAATAAACAACCTTAAAAAAGGTTCGGATTTAATTATCCGAGCCTTTTTCTCTTACCAATATATCTGATATTTCACAATCCAATACCTCGCACAACTTATCTAATGTATCAGCAGAGTATCGTGTTGCTGTATTCGTAGCAATTCTTCTGAGCGTTTCGAACGATATCCCAGTTAATCTTTCCAACTCACGAATAGAGAGACCTTGTGAATCCAATATGTATTTTAAATTTGATTTAACAACCATTTATTAACACCTCCAGAGGGAAGTATACCATACAACACAAAACGCATACAAAGTATTGACTAATAAAATAAGTCTGCGCTATATTAATTATAGACTTATTTAATAAGTCGAGAACATACATAGAGGTGAGTAAAATGAAAGCGAACTTAAACAACCTAAACGAACTTCAAAATGTGGTAGCATCTTACTTTATTAATAAATTGAAATTAACATTAGACGAGACGTTGTTCATGTCAGTACGTAACTTGGTTTCTGACAAGGGTAGCATATTCGTGAAGCACTCTAGACTAAGAGAACTAGTAAAACTACCACAAGATATTCAAATAGCTGTGGAGAGCCTTATGACGCTTAATAGCTTAGTGTTTATCACAAAAAGAGCTTACATATCAGATTTATTCGTAGATACACAAGCACTATAATAGTGATTCTTCTTGTGTCTATGCAAAAGGTTGCACATACGGGCAGTGTTAACAATCTTATTAATACAACACAAATGTAAAAGGTTATGTATACGGACAGTTATAAAATAACATAAAACATAAAACATAAAATATAAAAAATAGTAAAAAAGTAAAAATATAGTAATAGTGATATAGGTAGTATTATAATTGTCCGCATACGTAACCTTTTAGAATTTTTACTGCAATACACTAGCATTTCGACAGAAGGGAAGGTAAACACAAAGCTGAAATTATAGACGATGAAAAAGGTTACATAGGGGAAGGCTAGTAGGAGAGGACTTTAAATATTAAAAAATGAGCATAAAATGTCGAACGCTAAACACTCAACCCCTTGTATATCAAGTAATAGACTCGCAAAATACGTCACTATATGGATAGGGGAAAGTTTAATAGAACTGAAACTCATAACACAATATGAAACGAAGCAGGTTTACGTTACTTTTTGCCCAATATCTATTTAAATGAAAAATACTTTTCTATATAGCTAAGATATGGTGATAAATGTGATACATATTCAGCTACCAGTCTATTTAGCTATGTAGAAAAGTATTTTGGGTGAGGAAATCACCTGAGAAAAACAGAATTATTATTTAGAGATTTTCACACTCATTATTCGCAAGGCTATATCTTCCTCCTTCTAGTCTTGCAACTTCTCTTTTATTTTTAACTTAATAAATTAATAAGAGAGATTAGATGAACTGATGTTCTTTTAAGTGTGATAGCTATGTAGTGTAATTTAGGAGGAATCAATTCAATTAAGAAAGGGATGATGTGATTATGTTGACAGAAAAATATGCAGTACGTAACAAATACATGGCAAATGCCTTAGGGTTTATTACAAACCAAAAATACAGTGTTGAGAAAGATGTGAACAATCCCAATAAAACAGTGTTCGTATTCAAATGCACAGTAGAACTTATGAACGCAGTAACAGAACTAACTCAACTAAAGAAAAAGTATTCTAACTAACTCAAGGGGAACTCAATTATGACAGAAAACACTCAATTCAATTCAAGCAACTACGACCAATTGTTAGAACAGCTTAAACACGCTGAACAAGAAAGACCAGTATGCGTTTCTAATGAATATTTTGAGATGTTGCCAACTATTTATAAGACACATGAAAAAGAGATTAAGACTTGGAAGACTGTTTCTACAGCTTATTCTTATATCTACTTCATGACTTACTTGTATAGATGGTGTAAATATTCACACTACGCTCCAAGCGTAAAAGATGTAAAAAGAATTCTAGGTTCAGCTAGTAATAAAACTGTTGATATTTTTATAAAGAAAAATGGCTTATTTGACCAGTATAACTTGACTGAGACTATCGGACTATTCGAATTGCCAGTTGTATTTGAAACTGATGAAGATACAGACTTACCATTATTTACGAATGTACTAGAACTACATGCAGACCTAAAAGAACACGTACATATGTATTATCGTGAACCAATGGGATTGACAAATAGATACACTTCTAAAAAACCTGTATTAGCATTTCACAGTAATACACTAGAAGAAGATAATCAAGGAACATTCTATAAAGGCACAAACTTTACAAACATACCTTTTGAGGTGTTTGCTTTTTGTATGAATCATGCTTGCCTAGGTGATAAAGCATTCTATGTTTATTCATTCCTAAAAAGTCAATACGATTACTTTGAAGATAAAAACGAAGAGTATCGTGTTGGACATAGAACAGTAGCGAGCAAGTTGAATATACCACGTAGTTCGGTATATGGCATCATGCGTTCACTACATGATTACGGACTAATAAGAATGGAAAGAAATCAAGACTACTTTGTATTAGGCAATGACATAGCAGACCGTATAGCACCTACTATAACTATAGTAAGTGAAATCCAAGAGTTTGGTAAGGAAACTAAGAAAGAGTACGACTTGATGCCAATTAAATCAAAAGAAGAATATATCTTGGAAAAAAAACTAGAAGCCATTGGGGAGCTAAATGAGTATAACCAATTAGTGGTTGAGGTAAAAGGTGTTGAAAATACTGCACTAGATGAAATACAACAAATGAAAATGAATGAAGTAGCAGAAACGCAAGTTAAATCAGAAACAGACCCACGGAAAAAACGTGCAGAAATCAATTTAGGTGAACTACCATTCTGATAATAAATTAGGAGAATACTGATTATAAAAGTAAAAGTATTGAGTAATAGAAGAAAACTAAGAGGTAAGGTATATAGGGGTAGTACGAAACGAACTTTCTGGAAGTGAACTAGAAATCTTGTTTCTTCTCAACAAGCAATATTGCTTGTTGTAAAAGTAAACATAAAACCAACTATAAATTTATTTGGAAATATGCTCAGAAAACTATTTATCCAAATTTCTATATTCAATATAGCACACAGACTATTAAAAAACAACATATAAAATCAACTAAAAAAGGAGGAACAGCTACTATGAAAGCAAACTTAAACAAATCAACAGAAGGTACATTCATCCAATCAGTAGAAGCGTCAATCATTTGGGAGCATATGAACAGAGGGGCTTCATTAACACCAAAGTATGACGGTTTCATTCCATATTCATTAGAACTTATTAAGCTACGAGAACTGGGGATAAATGAATTTGCAGACCGTAAAAATGATAAAGTTGATATTCAAGAGTTAGATAGGCGAACAATGAAGACAATCCGTAAATTCCATACAGACGATATTATCAATGTTAAGTTTAAAAGCAAAGTAAGTAACGTTAAAACGGTCTTAAAGAAAGTTGAAGATTCTCAAGCTCGTACACTAGAGTCATTTACAAATGAACATGGTGAGAAACCAGACTTTGAAGAACGATTAGCAGTACTGAATGAAAAATTTAATACACGCAATGAAGAAATCGCTCAATTAATCGAAGCTAATAAAGATGCTTGGGAAACTACTTTATCACTACAAGAATTACGTAATGAATTATACGTCAATGGTTTTACATTAACTAACTACAAAGGTGAAAAAGTTAAATACGTTGTATATAAACGTTCTTCTGCTAAGTCTCGTATAGGCTCATGCTTATTCATTCGTGAAGATATAGCAAAAGAAGTAACTAATTGGTCAAGAATGGGTATCAACTTTGAAAACGGTGAAGAAATTGACATAGCTTCATTGTCTGCTTATGAGTCACTAGTTACATCGTCACTTAAAAGTACAATCAAGATTGACCCTAAACACATTCTATTAATTGATGATGTTGACTCAGTATTTAACATGTCTGCAATTGAAATTGTTAAAGACACTTTAAATGGTAAAGTCAAACTTAAATCTCAAGCAAATGAGAACGCAACAATCTCTAACAGTTTGTTTGATGGTTCTGGATTGTTAGACTCTCAATATTTCAATGGTCAAGGAATGATGCTATTGCGTCAACACTTCTTTAAATCATGTGTGTTCAATACAAATGTAGTTGATTTCATGAGAGACCAATTCGGCTCAGAATATGAAACTGCTACTATTAAAGATATGCTAGGTAACAAAGTTAAAGCTAAAGATATACATATGATTATTACACCTTCAAGCTTAAAAGTATTTAAGTTCAGCAAATTCGTAGGTACTGATAAAGATATGTACAAACATTGGAAGAAAACAATTAAAGCAGAGAAGAATACCTTCGGTGTATGTAAGTCTGAATCCTCAACTAAGCTAGGGTATGATAAAAAAGGAATGCCACTTCAACAAATGTCTTATCAAATGGTTAATTCATTGGATTTAGATATCAACGGTGTTCAAGAATTATCAAAATTCGAGGTTGATTATATCAACGCAATCAAAAATGACGATGAAGCATTTGCACAACATCTATTAGAAACTGCAACAATGACAAACAGCAACGAAATGTTAGCAAACTTATTTTATCATAACAATGATATTGCTAAGACAGAACTATTTAATACATTCAAAAGAAAGACTATTAACAAATACGTAGCACATATGAAACAAGGTAAAATACGTATCACTGGTGACTACACTGTATTAATTGGTAATCCGATAGAGTTCTTATTCTCTGCAATCGGAAAGTTTGACGTAAACGACAAGAATACGCACCACATGAACGGCAATCAAATTTATAATAAGAGCTTTAAAAATGGTGAAGAAGTTGTATGCTTCCGTAATCCTCACACATCTGCTAATAACCTACTATATGCAATCAACACTAAAAACCCTCTTATTGACAAATATTTTAATTTCACAAAAAACATTGTTGCTGTAAATGCCATTGAATTTCCTGTTCAAGATATCTTATCTGGTTGTGACTATGATTCAGATACAATGTTAATCACGAATAATAAAACAATTGTAGAAGTTGCTCGTAATAATGACGCTAAAGTTTGTTTGAATGGTGTTTCAGCTACTTCTAACCGCTATGTATTAGATAGCCTAAATCGTGCTAAAGTTGACAAAACAATCGCTTCGGAGCTTATCGGAATGGTTGTGAACGTAGGACAAACCGCTCAATCGGTTATGTATGATGCAAAGCTTAACGGTCATACAGCGTTATACAAAGAGATGAAAGAAGTCGTTGAAATCATATCAGTATTATCTACAATCGCTATTGATGGTGCTAAAAAAGCCTATGACATTGATGCGGAGAAAGAGCTTGTTCGACTATCTTTGCTAGTTAAATCTCGAATGAAACAAGATGATGAGGGTAAGAATCTTTTCCCTAGCTTCATGAACAACGGAAGGAATCACAAGCGTAAATACACTAGCTATAAAACTGCAATGGATTATGTAGTTGACATCTTTGACGTTCGTAATCGTGAAACAGCAGAAGAACTAACTACTAAAATCAGACGGGCTAAAGAACTAAAATCATCTGATGCAATTAATATTTTCGAATTAGTAATGCCTTTTGATATTGAAACAGGTGAGATTTTCCACGTTCGCAATGCTAACAATAAACAAGAAAATGAAATTATCTCATTGGTTGACACTTACACAGATAAAATGAAACACTATAGAACTTCTCTATTAAAAGCTAATTCAGAAGATAGGGGAATAATCGCTAAGAAAATTGTGCTTAGTGGGAACATAATTAAAAGCTCTATGAAGAAACGCACAATCAAAACTACTACGATTTTTTCTATTATGTATCATCTATTTGAATCGAATACTATTGAAGACAATCAAATTCAAATTATGAATGCTGTATATCAATCTGAACCGAAAAAGTTTTTATCAGTTTTTGAGCAAAAATAGTAGAACGTTGGCTTATTTGATTAGTCGAAAACGCCTAATATCTAAGGAGATAGCGAACAATAATATGTCACCACAAGGATAGAGACGTTCAGGTCTTTTCCATTTTTGGTATATTATATTTCTCCTATATTCTTATTTCTGAATGGGCAGCACCTAGATTCTTGGACTGTCCTTTTGAACAATTAAGGAATTAATAATACCAAGAATAAAATATGAATGGAGATTATATGAATATATGAAAACATATAAAGAAAGATGCCAACTATTGATGGAAATGAAACTAAAGAAGATTAAAGCGAAAGACTTAGCGGAATTACTAGGTTGCTCGAAAAGTTGGATTAGTCAGTATTTCAATAGCAAAGTAGACATACCGAAAGAATCAGAGAATAAGATAATAGCGTATGTTGAATCAAAATAGCTAACAAGAGGATTGTATAACATGACTGATTGTTTATACGTTAATGACATTTGCTTCCTATTCACTTACAATTGTAGGTAGATAGGGAGTGTTATGTATGTCAAGTGAAAAGAAACCATTTAAAGAGTGGATTAAGGAAAATGAAAATAAATGGATTATCGGAGGAATAATTACTATATGTTTTGCCATATTAATGCCGATAGCAATTTTCTTCTTTTCAAAATCTAGTTTATCATTTGATTCGTTTGCTAAATTAGGAACTGTCGGAGATTTTTTAGGAGGTTCAACAGTTGGAATTTTTTCGTTAGCCAGTATTTTGTTTTTAATCTCTACTATTGCAATGCAGAGAAAGGAATTAGGATTGCAGCGAGAAGAACTGCAATTGACAAGAGAAGAATTAGCTAAAGCAAATGAACAATATAGAATAACTAATGATACGATGAAGCATCAACAGTTTGAGACCACATTTTTTAATATGATTAATATGCATAATAATTTAGTTGATGGGTTAAAGTTGTTTGGTGAAGATGTAAATGGTAGAGATGTATTCATTAGTTTATTTGATTCAATAGAAAATTATTATAAAAAGGATAAAATGGATTTTTTTCTTAAAAAACTGATTAGAAGCTGTGAGACATTGGATCAATTAGATGCTTTTATTGTCAATTATAATGACTGCATGATAATAATGGATAGTAAAAAAGAATATAATTTAGAAAAATTTGCTATAATAAATAAAGAATTGCCTGAAATTTGGAGGGAATTGAGAAATTGCGATGATACAATTGAAATAGATATAGGGAGTGTTTTGAAACTAAATTTTGATGATTTCAAAATGATTATTGATATAAACACATCTGAAGGGGATTATGGACGAGCAAAAATTAATAATAATGAATTATTAAAATCTATTGAATTAAGTTTTATTGAAAGCAAGCACTTCCAACAAACATCATATCTAACTGTATGTACTAATTTTCGATTTCCGTTATCGAGCTATTATAAAAGCATACATGGTATAATTCATTTTGTAGAATCAGCAAAACTAAATGTGGATGAGAAAACGAAATATTTGGAAATTTTTTCTTCTTTATTTGGAACATTTGAAATTACTTTATTACATTATGAGATTCATCTTGGAGAAAATGAACAATTAAATGAAGATTTAGCTTTTGTTCCTTCTTTAGGATTAAGATATGGTTATTTAGATACAATACTATAAATTTCAGAAAACACCTTCAGACATATGCAGGTGTTTTTATTATGTAAGAAAGGAGGATTACGAGTGGGATTTTTAGAAATTTTAACAGTCCTGTTTATGTACGGTAATTGGATGTGGTAAGAGAGCATACAGCAGAAGCTAAACGATTTTACAATAGTGTGGCTTGGAAGAAAGCTAGAAAGAACTATATTGAAAGTCCTGAAATTGCAGGATTATGTGAGCATTGTTTAAAGCAGGGATTGTATGAACAAGGATATATCTTAGACCATATCATTGAGATTAGTATTGATAATATCAACGACACTAATATTACATTGAATCCTGATAACTTCCAGTTCCTTTGTTTGTTCCATCATAATCGCAAAACGTTTAGTAAGACAGATAAGAGTAGCACACAAGAAGGATATGGGTTTAATGGTCGTGGGGAATACGTTCCTTTGAGTGAGATAGACAAAACAATAATAGTAGTAACTAAGTTGAATTAGTTTTAAGTTTTATATTGTTTAAAAGTTTAATGAAGGTAGGTGACTGTGTGTATGGTTACCTATCTTTTCTTTTGAATAAAATTAAGATTTAAAATTAGAAAGCAAAATGAAATGTTTATTAATGATGAATATAAATAAATTTAAATTGAAAATAAAATTTAAAAATAAAATTGGAGAATAAATTTGGAAAAATATATTCCCCCCTTCAAAAATTTTTTTAGAAGTTGTCTAGAGACCGATGAGAGTCTTCTATGTGCAACACACGTCCATTTTTTAGACCCCCTCCCCATCATTTTAGACAAGAATAGTCGAATGCAAGCCATATCAAACGAAAGGAGACAGTAGCATTGGCAGTTAAGAAAGAAAAGACGAAAACAGAACGTATTACAGCAGAGAAGAATCGACTTAAGCGTATTTTAAAAGCGGCAGAAGTAGAAGATAGCAAATTAAAGGCAGTTGAAGGCTTAGTTGAACGTGCATCATTCCTCAAAATACAATGCGAAGAGTTTGAGCGTGACTTACTTGAGAATGGCTATGTAGAAATGTTTACACAAAATCCAGATGGCTCAGGAGCTTATGAGAGAGAGCGTCCAACAGCGAAGTTTTACGCTACAACTGTTAAAGATTACAAAACAACTATGAAACAGATTATTGAAGTATTAGGCACTAAAGCCAATGTTATTAAAGATGATGGCTTCGATGAATGGAATCGAGGAAACTAATCTATGGCTAAGAAAAAGAATGACCCTATCAAAATCAGGTATCCACTAAGTTACAATCCAGTAATAGAATACTATGAAAAGATTGAATCAGGTCAAATACTAGTAAGTGATAAGGTTAAAAAAGTATATAAAGAATTAGTACGTAAAATAAATGACCCTAAAAGTCGTTATGAATATGATGCAAAGAAAGCTAATAAAGCTATCGAGTTTGTAGAAAACTTCTGTAAGCACTCAAAAGGTGAGTGGTCAGGCAAACCAGTAATTCTTGAGTTATGGCAAAAAGCATTATTAGGCGCTACATTCGGAATGGTTGATAAAGAAACAGGCTACAGGATGATTAAAGAGCTTGTATTAATCATCCCACGTAAAGCAGGTAAATCTACTTTGGGTTCAGGAATAGCAAACTATCTATTAATTGCTGATAATGAAGGTGGTTCTGAGGTTTACGCAGTATCGACTAAGAAAGATGCCGCCAAAATCGTTTGGGGCGAATCTGTCAAGATGATTAAGAAGTCTCCAACACTTTCAAGACGCTTAGAGTGTCGTATTAGTGAAGTTCGCTACCCAATGGGGGAAGGTGTTTATAAACCTCTATCGTCTGATTCTAACTCGCTTGATGGGTTAAATGCGCATGGCTCATTCATGGATGAGATTCACGCTTGGAAGGATAAAAACCTTTACGATGTAATTGTTGATTCTATGTCAACACGTAAACAGCCTTTAAATTTCATCATGACAACGGCAGGATATGTCCGTAATGGTATTTATGATATGAAGTATCGAGAATGTGAATCTATCATTAACGGTTATTCAGATGGCTCTTATATAGATGATTCCGTATTGCCAATCATTTATGAATTAGATAATGCGGAAGAAATACATGATGAGGAAATGTGGTATAAAGCTAATCCAACTCTAGGTACAGTTAAAAGTTTAGATTACATTAGAAAGCGTTATAACAAGGCGATACATGACCCGTTAAACATGCCGAACTTATTGACGAAAGACTTTAATATTCGACATAGTGGGAACGTTGCATGGTTAACATATGACCAAGTAAACAACGAGGCTACATTTGATGTTGAACAGCTTAAGCCTAAATATGGAATTGGTGGTGTCGATATGTCTCGTACAACAGATTTAACGGCGGCTTGTTTCTTATTTATGATGCCTGACGATGATACGATTTATGTTGAACATATGTATTGGCTTCCAGAGGATGGGATAGACGAGCGTATTAAAGAGGATAACATGCCTTATGATATGTTTGTACAACAAGGTCATATGCGATTATGTGAGGGTAATATTATCAACCCTACAGACGTTCTGAATTGGTTTAAAGAGGTTCAAGAAGAGTACAAGTGTCATATGTATTACATTGGATATGACCGTTACGAGTCTTCACAATGGATTGTAGACATGGAACAAGAGTTTGGACGCTCAACAATGATTCCAATTGCTCAAGGAGCGCAAACGTTGAGCATTCCTATGTATAATCTAGGAGCTTCGCTAAAGAAGAAGAAAGTTAACTACAATAACAATCCTATTACCAAATGGTGCTTGCATAACACACACGCTAAAGTTGATGATAACGACAATATTAAACCAATCAAAGGGGAAAACAAATCGAAACGTATTGACGGAACAGCGGCTTTGTTAGATGCATTCACAGTATTAGAGAATAATAGGAATGAATATTCAAATCGTATTAGATAACTTAGAAAGTAGGTGAGAATTTGAATTTACTTGGCTTCGGTAAAAGTAAACAAAGTAACATAACGACAAAAAGTCAGAAGGTTAAAATGCTAACTTCTGATGAAAACGACTCTTATTTTAATTGGGACGGTAATATCTATGAAAATGATATTATTCGCTCAGTAATCAGAGCGAAAGCAAAAGCAGTAGCAAAGACTACAGCAGAACATGTTCGTAAATCAGGAGATAGCACAACAATCAATCCAGATTTCTACATGAAGATGCTTCTAAAACGTCCTAACCCTATCATGGGAATGCAACAGTTATTAGAAAAGACTGTCACACAATTAGAACTAAATAATAACGCTTATATCTTTATCAATCGTGATGATAACGGCTATCCAATTGGATTATATCCTATCGTTGCTACTAATGTACAAGTCTTAGCAAATAGTAATGATACGTTCCTACGATTCACAATCAAAAAGAACGGTCAAATTGCTACTTTTAATTATAAGGATGTTATTCATTTACGTCAAGATTTCAATGATAGCGACATGTTCGGTTCATCCAATGTTGAAGCATTGGCATCGTTAATGCAAGTTGTAAATTCAGTCGACAAAGGAGTCATTAAAGCAATCAAGAACTCAAATGTTGTTCAATGGTTGCTAAAGTATCAAGCCAACTTAACAGAAGATGACGTAAAGAAACAAACGAAACGTTTTACTGATTCATTCCTAGATATTGATAGTGAATACGGTGGGGCAGCAGGCATTGATAACAAAGTGGATGCAGAACGAGTAGAGCCTAAATCATATATGCCTGATAAAGAGTTCCAAAAGGAAAATGCAAAGCGTATCTATAATTACTTTGGTTCTAATGAGAAGATTGTCAACGCTTCTTTTGATGAAAATGAATGGAATGCTTTCTATGAATCTTCGATTGAACCTATCTTAATTCAACTATCAGAAGAATTTACTTATAAGCTGTTTACACGTAAAGAAATAAGTTATGGAAACGAGATTCGATTCATTTCTAAGAATCTAATGTTTGCAAGTATGACTAGTAAAATCGCATTAGGTGCATTAGCAGATAGAGCTATTCTAAACCCTAATGAGATTCGAGATATCTTAGGCTATGCTCCACACGATAATGGAGATGAGTTCCTACTTCGGAAAGACACAGGAAAAACTACAGATAGAATAAGTTAAAACTCAGAAAGGGGTGAGAATTAGTTTTGAAGACGATTAATATTAACGGAATAATTATTTTAAATGACAAAAAAGAAGCCTATGACTTTTATGAGATTGAGTCAACATGTCCTAATGATGTATTAAAACATCTAAACGGAGAAGATGTAAAAGTAATCATAAACAGCCATGGTGGTTCGATATTTGCGGGTGCTGAGATTTACACAGCTCTTAAAACATATCAAGGCAAGGTTACTATTGAGATTCACTCATTTGCAGGCTCTAGCGCCTCCATTGTTGCTATGGCAGGTGATGAGGTCTATATGTCTCCTATTGCTCAAATGATGATTCACAATGTATCAATTACTAAGGGTGGAGACTATCGAGACATGGAACAAGCAATTGACATCCTTAAAAGCTCAACAGATGCATTAGCAAACGCCTATGTCCTAAAAACAGGTATTAACAAAGAAGAAATTCTAGCAATGATGGACAAAGAAACATGGTTAAACGCTGATAAGGCAATCGAACTAGGATTCGCAGACAAGGTGTTATTCCAAGAAGAAAATAAACAAGAAGCAATTAACCCTATGTCACTGGTAGCTTCATATAATGCGGAAATGTTACCTCAACAAGCTATCAACAAATTTAATGACATGAAGAACGAAAAGAAAATCAATACGGAAAAAGCCAAACATATGGCTCAAATAAATTTACTTAAACTAAAGGAGATTCAATAACAGATGAAAAAAGAAACATATTTAGAACAACGCAATGTATTAGTAACAGAAGCAGAGGACTTAATCAACAAAGGTAAATTCGAAGACTCTACAGCTAAGCAAAATGAAATCAAAGCATTGGATATTAAATTTGAAAATGTAACAAAAGAATTAGCTAACCTTAACGCCCTAAAAGAACAAGGCGCAGTAGAGTTAAAGAATAGATCAATGGAAGATTTAACAGACTTACAGCCACTAGAGAAGAATGGGGTACTAGCAAACATGAATAAACAAGAATTATTAGTAAATGCTTTTGCTAAGTCAGTAATGGGAACAGAAATGTCAGCAGTAGAATTGTCTAATGTCGCTTATGCAGAAGACAACGGTGTAGTTATCCCTGAAACAACTATGAATGAAATTATTGGACTAATTGGTGAACAATATCCATTTTTCGGTGACGCTAAGAAATTTAACATTCGTGGTATCATGCATTTACCAAAACACAAAGCCATCAAATCAGGTGACGCAAAAGGTTACAAAGAGAAAGCTACAACAGTAGTAGAAGAAAACGAAATGGCTCGTGTAACTCTTAAGGGAATCGAAGTTGCTAAACTTATCGAAGTGTCATTCAAAATTGAAGCAATGTCTATTCCTGCATTTATGGACTACTTAAAATCAGAATTAGTAGCTCGTATCGGTGCTTTTGTTGGTCAGTCGGTTTATGTTGGTGATGCAACTACAGACGAAGAATTTGAAGGTGTAATCAAAGTATTAGAAACAGCTAACCAAGTTACGAAATACAAAGGTCGCTTAGACTATGACCAAATAGCTGAAGCATTATCTAATCTTGCATCTCAATTCCAAAACGGTGCGGCTGTTTATGTAAACAATAAAACTTTATGGTATGGCTTAGCAGGTGTACAAGATGCAACTAAACTCCCAATCTTCATTAATGACCCATCTGCATCGGGTGTAGGCTTTGTTCTTGGTTTCCCTGTTAAAGTTGATGGTGGATGCCCTGATGGTGTAATCGTAATTGGCAAACCATCAGAAGGCTACGCTGTAAACACACAAAAGCCTGTATCTGTTGACACAGCAAAAGACCTAAAGCACCGTACTACTCAATTCTTAGGACACACAATCCTTGACGGAAAAGTTACACGAGAAGATGCATTTGTTGCATTAGTTCCAGAAGCTTAATAGTAAAACAAAAGGAGATGCAATAATTGAAACATTTAGTAACTAAATTCTTTAAAGACAAGGTGACTGGGAACATGTTGATTCCTAGTCATTATTTTGTTTGTGAAGACTATGAGCGTATTCAATATTTAGCTTCTCTAGGTTTTATTGTTCCTCATTCTAATACAGAGCAGTTGAATAAAAAAACCAAAGAAGAAGTAAAAGAAGAAACAAAGGAAGAAGTAAAGAAAACTGCTCAACGCAATACACGAGCTAGGAAAACGAGTGATGCTTAAGTGCTTGATAAAGTAAAGTTCGCATTACGTATTCAAAATAATATGTTCGATGGTGAAGTTCAAGACATTATTGATGCATGTTTATTGGATTTAGAATTGTCTGGTGTAAACGTAGCAAGTAAAACAGAAGACGATAGGCTAATTACTCGCTCAATCGTTTTGTATGCTAAATCTGAATTTGGTTTAGCTAATACAGATAGCGAGAAATACAAACTATCATATGAAGCACTTAAAAGACATCTGACATTAAGTGAGGAATACACAAAATGATGTATAACGAGGTTATTAAACTAGTTGGCTACACAGTTGAAAAAGATGAAATGTTGCAAGAAATCAAGACTGAACATGAGCGTGAACTATTCTGTGAAAAGAAGAGTGTAGGACGGTATGAATTTTACATTGCAGGACAGCAAGGAACAAAACCACAGTATATATTCATAGTTCGTTTAGCTGATTATGAAAATGAAGATACATTAATCTACAATGGCAATAAATATTCAATCTATCGCTCTTATGATAAAGGCGAGTTCATTGAATTGTATACACAGCGCAAAGCAGGTAAGACAATTTGACGAGTATAGATAACTTTGCCAATGAAATAGTTAAAGAGTTACAGAGGTTTTCAAATTATGTAGCAGAAGAAGTGGAAGCAAGTGCAAAGAAAGTATCTAAGCAAGCTGTACAACAACTTAAAGCAAATTCTCCAACAGGGGATTACGCAGGCGGTGGTAGCTATGCTAAAGGTTGGCGAGTTAAAAAGGTTGGAAACAACTATACAGTCCACAACGCTACAGATTATCAACTTACACATTTATTAGAAAATGGTCACGTAAATAGAGATGGCTCAAGAACCCCTTCACACCCTCATATAGAAAAGATTGAGAAGCAAGCAATAAGAGATTTTGAAAGGGAATTAAACAACCTATGATTACACTTAAAGAATTACCTAAGCTATTGCAACAAGTTGATATTCCAGTAGCCTACAGTCATTTTACCCACAATGAAAATTCTCCTGCTCCTCAACCACCATTTATGATCTACCTCGAAGAAACGTCAGATAATTACGGTGCTGATAATAAAGTTTGGAAAAAGGTTTTAACCTATCGTATTGAAGTTTACACAGACAAAAAGGATTTAAAACTTGAACAAAAGATAGAAGATTTATTTGATGCTAATTGCGTCTTCTATGATACAGATGAACTGTTTATTACGGCTCAAGACTTGTATCAAAAATTCTATACAATACAATTACTAAAATAATAGAAACGGAGTTTATTTAAACTATGGGCAAAAACACAGTTGAATTTGGTTTAACAAACGTTCACTACGCTACTTACGAACGTGAGACAGATGGTTCTTACAAATATAATAAACCAGTTCGGGTTGAAGGTGCGGTTTCATTAACACTTAACCCAGTTGGTGACGAAGGAAAATTCTACGCTGATAACGGTGTACACTTCTCTCGTTTTGCTAACAACGGCTACGAAGGTGCATTAAACATTGCAATGATTACAGACAAGTTACGTACAGAAGTATTAGGTGAGAAAATGGTAAATGGTGGTTTCTTAGAAACTTCTGACGCTCGTCCTAAAGATGTGGCTCTAATGTTTGAAGTAGACGGTGACGAACAAGCAACACGCTTTGTATATTATAACTGCTCTATCGCTCGTCCTTCTCGAACTGCAAACACAGTTGGAGAGTCAATTGAAATCGAAGGTCAAGAGCTATCATTTACAGCAAAACCACGACTTAACGACAAAGCTATTCGTTGGAACACAGGTGAAGCTACACCAGAAGCAATGTACAATGACTTCTTCAAGGCAGTTGTAGAGCCAGTAGACGTACCAGTACAACCTTAGTAGATAATAGAAAGAGGAATAAATACCGATGGCAGAAAAAGTTATTACAATTAATGATAAAGAAGTAGTGTTCAAGATTACAGGACAAACACCTTTAATGTATCGTTCAATGTTCGCAGGTGCAGATTTCTTAAAGGATTTCATGAACTTAGAAAAGTCTCAATCTGCAGGCATAGCGTTCGAGTCAATCGAGTTCTATCAAATGGTTTACTGTTTAGCAAAGAAAGGCAATCCAGAAATTCCAGATATGGACGCTTGGTTGGATTCATTTGAAGAAGGTTTCCCCATTATGGATATCTTCCCTGAAATCTTACCACTAATACAAGCTAACTTCTCAGTTGCTCCTAAAAAAAAGCCAACACGAAGCAAGAAGTAAATGAAGACCCTTCTACAGCTATCTATCTATTAATGGCTAAAGAATCTAAGTTGTCTTTTGGTGAAATGGATTTAATGTCTATAGGGATGGTTTTAGAGCATATAGATTTATACTTTGAAATGAAATATAAGCCCAAAGATGATAAAGGCACTGTAAGAAAAGCAACTCAAGCAGATATAAACGCATTGAAAATTTAAAACTACTGGGGAATTGCCAATATTGGTAGTTCCCTTTTTTTATTACATAGAAGATTCACTTGTGATTTTCTATGATTCAAATTATAGAAAGGAGCAAATATATTGAATGGCAGGTAAAGGAATTAAGGGTATTACATTCGATATTGGTGGTGACACTAGGGGACTAGATAAAGCGCTACAAAATGTCGAGAAAGAAGCTGTAAAGACCCAGAAAGAATTAAAAGAAGTTGAGAAAGCCTCCAAAATTGACCCTTCTTCTACCGAACTGTACGCACAGAAACAGCAACTACTACAAAAGCAAGTTTCCAATACAGCAGATAAATTAGATGTATTGAAAAAGGCTCAATCACAAGTAGAAGAACAATTTAAGAATGGCAAGATTGGCGAAGAGCAATATAGAGCTTTTCAACGTGAATTAGTAATGACCGAACAAGGGTTAAAATCCTATCAAGGTCAAATAGATAAGACTCGTGCAGAACATCATGCATTAGCTGAATCAACTAAGAATATGAAAACGTCTTTGAAGCTACTGGAACTTCTGTAAATACTTTCTCAGACGTTTTAGGAACTAAGTTGACAAATGCTATTAAAGAAGGTAAGGCAAGCTCACAGCAATTGGAACAAGCCTTAGAGAAGATGGGTAAAACTGCTTTAGGTTCTAGTGCTGGTTTTGAGAAGATGAAACATGCTCTTGCTAATGTTGACCAGAAAGGGCTTAAACAAGTCCAAAAGGAATTAGCACAAGTTTCTAAAGAAGCTAAAGATGCAGGAGATGAAGTAAACGGATTCGGTAATAAGTTATCAGCAGTTGCAGGCGGATTGGTTGCAGGCGGTGGATTGGCGGCTATTATCGGCGAAGCGTTAGACGTATCCTCTCTTAATACTGATATAGAACTTTCTATGGGCATTAAAGGTGGAGATGTTGAAACAGTACGTAGCTCAATCAATAGTGTAGTTGCCGCGATAGGTGACGAAGAAGCCGCATACGAAGGTGTTAGACGACAACTCACACTTAATAAGAATGCATCTGTTGAAACCAATCAGGAGATTATCAAAGGTGCTTCTATGATTTCTAGAGCATACAAAGAAGTTGACTTTAAGGAGCTAATTCAAGAGTCACATGAAATTGGTAAAGAGCTTGGTATTACTCAACAAGAGGCATTGGGTTTAACTAATCAACTATTATCAGTTGGATTTCCTTCAGAGCAACTAGATATTATTTCGGAATACGGAAGCCAACTAAAAATGGCAGGGTACAACAGTGAACAGATTCAAGCCATATTTGCGGCAGGTTAATTTTATTAGCCCCATTAGGCGAGAAATCCCTAATGCGTACTCTTTAAATTGCAGGAAAGCCCTAAAGCTTACTTAGCTACAACGTGACTGGAAACAGTGAGCGTGAATGCGGTTGAAAAACAGAAAGAATAGGTAAGATGGCATACGCTAATCAATAACGCTAAGTGTCAAAATAATGGGTAATCATTGCAGCCAAACCTCAAAAATGGGGGAGGTTCAACGACTATAATAAGAGCGCCTGTGAAATGGCGATGGTATAGTCTATGCCGACTGTTATGAACAGTGTTAAAGTACCACGAAAGTGGCGGTGTAACAGGTCGAAACTGGTACCTGGAATATTGACATCCTTTTAGATGGATTAAAGGAAGGTCGTATTGTTGCGGCTGAATTTGGTCAAGGTGTAGACAAAGCCATGAAGGAATCTCTTGAGGGTACTAATATTTCAGCAGAAGCATTAGAGAAGTGGGGTCAAGCAGTAGCCAAAGGTGGAGACGATGGGGCGAAAGCATTAGTCGAAATGAATGCCGCCTTAATGGGCATAGAAGACGAGACTAAACGTAATGAAATTGGTGTTAAACTCTACGGTACACTTTGGGAAGAGCAAGGCAAGAAGATTTCAGACTCACTACAAAATATGGGTAAACACATGAAAACTACTGGTGAAATGACTGGTAAGTTGAAGGACGATACATCAACGCTTGAAGCCGACCCTGCTTATAGATTAGCAGAAGCTATGAATGATGTAAAAGAGTCTATGGCTCCTGTATTGGCAGATATCGCAGAAGTAGTAGCCTCTATTGCTGATTGGGTAGCAGAGAACCCTAAATTGGCAGGAACATTGATTGCAGTTGTTGTGGCAGTCGGTACATTGCTTGGTGCATTTGCGGCTTTCATGCCTGCTATTGGGTCACTAGTAGGTATGTTAGGTGGTGCAAGTGCTACAGCAGGTATTTTAGGAACTGCATTTACAGTATTAACAGGGCCAATTGGTTTAACAATAGCCGCCATCACCGCAGTAGGTGTTGGTTTATTTGCGTTGAATAATCATATGCAACAATCATCATTTGAGGTAGAAGATTGGTCTAATAACGTAAGCGAAGGAACTGCAAAAGCAGTTGGGGCTTATATGGACTTAGATAAACAAGCCACAGATTCATTCAAGCAATTGAAATGGTCTGGTGAGACTATTACTGGTGAAATGGCGAATAACTTAGTTGAAATCAACAATCAAATGTCTGAGCAAATTCTAACTAACATGAAAGAACGTCATACAGCACAATTAGCAGAAGACCAAGCGTTCTTTGAAGAATCTAATGTATTAACAGCAGAACGTGAAGCAGAAATCTTAGAGCATACTAAACAACGTCAAGCAGCAGAGCAAGTAGCAGTTTCAGAAGGTCAGGCAAGGATTAATGAAATCTATCAAACTGCATCTAATGAAAAGCGTGGTATTACTCAGCAAGAAGCAGCCGACATCGAACTGATTCAACAAGGTATGAAAGAGAAAGCTGTTCAATACTTATCTGAATCGGAACGTGACCAGAAGGTTATTTTAGAGACTCTTAAACGTGATTCATCTCAGATTACAGCGCAACAAGCAGCCGATGTAGTTGCAAACTCTAAGAAGCAAAAAGAACAGACTATTAAAGATGCTAATGAACAATATAAACAACGTGTTGCAGCAATTACTAAAATGCGTGACGAGGATAAAACTATTTCAGCAGACGAAGCAGAAGCGTTGATTGCTGATGCCAAGAAAACTAAGAATGAGACTGTCCAAAGCGCTAAGGATATGCATAAGGATGTTGTTACAGAAGCAAAAGGTCAAGCTAAAGACCATGTGAGCGAGGTTAACTGGGAAACTGGTGAAGTTAAAACTAAGTGGCAAACATTTAAAACCGATGTAGGTAAAATATGGGATGATACTGTAACTAACGCAACAAAATTCTCAAAAGGTATTTATACATCTGTCAAAGGCGGTGTAGATGATGCTATTGACTGGATTAAAGATGGATTCAATGGTGTTATAACTTGGTTCAAAAATCTTAAATTCCCTGAGTTAACTCTACCTAAGATTAAGTTGCCTCACTTTAAAATATCTGGTTCGTTTAGTTTAGACCCTCCAAGTATTCCAAGTTTTGGTGTTGATTGGTACGCCAAAGGTGGTTTAATGACTAAACCTACAGCATTCGGAATGAACGGTAATAATCTAATGGTTGGTGGAGAAGTTCCAAACGTATCAGAAGCAATCTTACCATTAACACCACAAGTATTAGCAGGTATTGGCAAAGGTATTGCATCTCAAATGGGTGGTTCTAATCAGTCTGTTGTTATTGCACCTGCTCCAGTATTACTAGATGGAACTCAAATTGCAGAAGTAACATTTCAACAAGTGGGGCAATTACAATTCAATAGTACAAGCATACAATCAAGAACGAGAGGAGTTAACCTATGATAATAGAACTCTTAAATGGTAGAAAGCTAGATATATCTGATTATAGCTTAAGTCGTCTATTTCATTACATTCCTTCTATCTCATTGGCCCATGAAGTTGAGTCAGTGGATGGTAGGGACGGAGGCATTTTTACACAAAGCCAGTTAACAGAGAGAGTTATATCAGTACAACTACTATACGAAGCAACTGATATTCAAGACTTCTATTTGTTGCGTGATGAAATAAACGCATTATTTACTCGCAAAGAATCGTTCTACATTATCTTCAAGAGCGAACCTTATAAACGATATCTAGTTAAACTTAATCAAGGGTTTACAATTCAACCTAACATGCATATGGAAGCATTCGATATTGATTTTACTTGTGTAAATGTCTTTGGGGAATCAACTGTGTCAACTTCTAAGCTTAAGAAGGAATGGGATGTAAAACAGTGGGCTTGGAATGGTCAGATTAGTTGGGATGATGATATTGAATACAGTTTCAGTACAGATAGGTTCACAGTTTACAATTTGGGTACTGCTCACATTGACCCTAGACAAAGTGAAATTAAGATTACTGTACAAGGAGCTTACCCAAACGGTCTGACGATTAAAAACACAACAACAAATGAAGAATATAAATACAATAAACCGCTAACTAGTGGAGATGTATTAACTCTAGATGGAATCAGAACATTGAAGAATGGCTCAAGTGCCTTTAAGGATACGAATAAGAAACTATTAACCTTATCACAAGGAGCTAATGATTTTATTGTATCTGGTGGAACTGTATCAAAAATAGAATTTGATTTCAGATTTTTGTACCTATAAGGAAGGAGAAATAGATATTGACTATCACATTAAATAATACAGGCAATCCAATTACTCGTGAAGAACGTATTAAGATTAACGAGAACTGGGATAGAATCATTGGAGGTCTTACGAACCTACAGTATCAAATCAATATCTTAGCAGGTGGCGAGGAAGTAGATGAAATTTTACGTAGAATTGCCAAAGCGACAGAAGATGCTATTACAGCAACAACAGAAGCTAAGGATGCTACAGAGGCTTCTATTCAAGCTACAGAAGAAAATTTAATCGCAACTGACAACGCTAAACAAGCAACTACAGACGCAATCAGAGCAAAACAAGAAGCTGAGAAAGCTACAACAGATGCCATCGAGCAAATAAAAGTAGTAAATGCCTTAATCATCGAAACTAAACAAATCAATGCTACATCTCAAGATAAGATTAAAGAAATGACCACTCTAATCACAACAGGTAATCAATTATACCTAGACCTAAACAATCTTCAAACTCAAATCAAAACTGAAATCGTAAACTCTCAAACTGCTACAGCTAATGCTAATGATGCATATGAGAAAGTTAAAGGATGGGATACGGCTGTAGGATGGAACTCTACGACTTCTTATTCACGTAATAATGTTGTAACTCGTAATGGCTCTACATTTCAATCAAAAGTAAATAACAACACAAATAACCCACCAAGTAAGACTGATGACAATTGGATTTTATTAGCACAACGTGGAGTAGATGGTAAGGGTGCTGTATCAACTGTAAATGGTGTTTCACCAGATGAAAAAGGAAACGTAGTAATTGACACTGGATTATTAGATACTTACACGAAAGCTGAAACAAATGGGAAGATTGCAGAAGCAGAGCGAAAGTTTACTTCACAAGGCTATGCGTCTAATGATTTAGAAACATTAACAGAAGATGTGTTCAGAGATTTAACTATCTCAGGTCTTAAACTTGTCACAGTATCAGACAGCTCATTCCTACCTGAGCAAACAACTTATATTGGTGAAGTAATTGTAGATGTAGAAGGTGCAGTAGATACTCGCTACTATCAATTAACAGACATCATTACTGGTAATACTTTCACTCGTGTAATGCGTTCAGATGATACAGGTAATGAAACTGATTCAGGATGGGTTAAAGGTGGTGGAGGTGGTTCGAGCGGTAAGTTTGTTAATATTCCATTAAAACTTAAAACAACTGCTAAGAATCAAAAGAACTGGACTATCCCTAATGACCAATTGGACTTAACAAATGATAGTGTTGTAGTTTACTTCAATACAACTTATTTACGTCCAGAAGAATATACAATTATCGGTTCAGTTGGTACAGGATATAAACTAAACTTTGATTCACCAGAGTCAGAAATTGCAGATAATAATATTGATATCGTTATCTATAAGAATGTTCCAGATTTAAACGGACTGATTAGTGGTACAGCTTTAGTTGATGGCTCAGTTGGTATGACTAAACTATCAAATGAAGTTAAAGATGCAATTGCAGAAGCAGGCAGTGCTAAAACTGCATGGCAAATGGGACAATTGAATAATACAGATGTAACTAACTTAGGTACACATTCAGTTGAGAAAACTCTATACCTCGATGGTATCGGTGGCGGATGGAATGGTGCTGTAAACGTAGAAACTCTAACTATTGCTATTCCATTTGATGCACAATTCTCAGGTCTTGTCAAAGCAACTTATACAACATTTTGGGGACATGATGAATCACATGGCGGAGCTGTGGTAACTTATCGGGTTGCTAACTACGCAGAACGTGGTGGAGTTAAGCAGAAAGATTTCATTATTGAATCTATCACAGAATCATTTGCTAATTGCTATAACATCAAAGCGCCTACGTTTGTAGGTAATGACTTATATTTACAAATTCTAAAAGCTCCTACTGCATCTATGCCATTCATGATTAAACTTGAGGTAAATGGTTATCTAGGTGAAAGTAAATCACTGTTCGTTGCTGTAAACGATGCAAATGCAATAGTTATAGATAGTGGCTCACCAACAGCAAGCGGATATCCTTGGACGCCTCAAACATCTTCTTATGTAAATAACACTGGTGGTATAATGACTGGTGATTTAGTTATTGATAAAGCAAGAGCCTCATTATCGTTAAAAGGTAAGAAGTCAGATAATACAGATTCAACGTTTGCAATACGTAGTCGTGCAAATGGAACTAATACAGCTACAGGAGCAGAGATATTAATTGATGGCGCAACTGCATTGATTATGTATGGCGATAGAGATATTCAATTCAAGGGTCATGATAATTTATGGGATAGCCTAGCAAATTTAAAGCAATCTGTAAGTGATGGTAAAAAGAAAGTAGCATCTGCCATTACTGGTAAAGGAGTTAATACTGCTTCGGATGCTACTTTTGATACAATGGCGAATAATATCAATCAAATTTCTACAGGTAAGAAATCGCATAGTGGTACTATAACTTCTAGTGCTGACTCAAGAATGTATCCTTTTGCTTTATCAACTCAAGGTTCTAGATGGTCTTCTTGGATAACAATAAGCCTACCATTTAAGCCGAGTTTAATATATGCAACGTCACCAGTGTCCCATGGTTTAAGAACGTCAATATACCAACCCGCTTTTGATGGGTATAGTACTGAAACTACTAAACTAGTTGGAAGTTTTAACAGTTCTGTTGTAGAAGAGACTAGTACAATTAACTTGTTCTCTCCAATAGCAAATAATGGTACTACATGGACTATAGATATGCCAGTTAGTATAGGAAATACCCCATATAACTTTGTAGCATACGAATAAAAGATACGAACAAAAGAAAGGAAATGATTAATTATATATTCAAGAGGAAATAGAGTGTTTTATGATAAAATCACAGGTCGTGTACTATGGCAAACAGGAACAGTTACTAGCTCAACACATCCAGTAGAACATGAAGACATTTTAGGTCAAATCACGTATTCAGATTTAAAGATTGATGCGTATGACCCTATGAAACAATATGTTGAAAAGATTAACCCTAAAACTGGTCTTCCAGTATTTAAAGATTATCAATAATAAAGGAGAGATATAAATGACAGGAAATATTTCATATGAAAACTTGTCAGATTCTTTAAAACAGAAACTTACAGAATCAAACGTAGATATAGTAAATGACCTAACGACAGGTGGAGCAGATTCTGCTCTATCTGCCGAAATGGGTAAAGTATTAAATGATAGAAATCCAGAATACGGTGTACAACGAATTAATGACAATCACGCTATTAGACGATTTCCTATATTTGACGAATGGGAAAATAATACAACAGCCGAACCATTGCGTTTATATTTTCCAGATGTTGAACTAAAAGGAGAATTGAAGGTTCGAGTTGCTCAGAAAAATGCACAAGGTGGTACTGGTGAAATATTTTTAACCTTCGCTAGATATCCAATCAGCACCAGCAATCCTGTAACATATGAGTATGGTATACAATCAATGTCTACATTCCTAGCTAACAATTTTATTTTATATAGTGCTGTTCAGTTTATCCAAAACGAAGACCCAAGAGCGTTTTATCAAATATTAAAAAAGCAAAGTAGAAATGCTATCTATATTGAAGTTGAGTTTCTTACTGCTTCTGGTAATGCAGTAGATATCTTAGAGGGTATTGAGTTAAAGAAAATGACTCCACAATCAACACCTTCTCGAACATCTAATCAAAAATCCATATTCAAAGATGCACAAAACGCTGTAACACGTTCAATAGGTGGTGGTACTTATTATATAAACCCTACAACAGGTGATGACGCAACTGGTGAAGTTGGTAATACCGCTAAGAAATTCAAAACTATAAATGCGGCTATCAATCAGATGCCAAAGTATTTAGACGGAACGTTTCTTATCGCTCTTGACGAAGGGACTTATAGCGAATATGTTTTCTTAAAAGGTTTTATAGGTTCAGGCACGGTAGAGATAAGAGGCGGTACTAATATTGACGAGGCTACGAAATACAAAGTCATGGGTGTTCATGCAACTGGATGCAATGTTAGAATACACACCTACGGTCTAAACTTTTATGGCGGTAATAATCAGCCAATTTATGCAATTAGATGTTCACAGTTTATTTGTGCTGTATGTACTATGCCTGACGTATCAGTCTATGCAGGTGTCACAGCAGAAGCTTCGAATGTAAGCGTGATGAGTTGCACAATAAACAACAAGGCACAAGCCATTAATGCATTAGATATGTCAACTGTTAGTGCAGGATATAATAGTGGTTTCGGTAATGTCATAGGCTTGAGAGCTTCGGCAGGAGCAACTATAGTAAAATACAATTCAACTATTACTGGTTCTCAAAATGAAGAAATGACTACTGGTGGATTAATAAGAGGTTAATAGAAAGGGGATACTATATTGATTTATGTAACCTATGGGAATGAATCAGAGCCGTTAATTAATTTTAACAACTTTGAAATGAATCAAGAGGTGAATGGAGATTTTGGCATCTCCTTCACTTCTATTAAGAATGATAAAAACGCAGGATATGGCATTCTACAAGAAGAATCTATTATCAATGTAAACGACTATGAGTTTAGAGTCAAGCAAATTAAGAAAAATTCTTATGCTAAACAAGTTGTAGCAACATCTACATTCTTTGATTTAATAGATAAGCGTAAGAAAGATATATATGGTGGTACAAGAACGTTTAATGAGTTCTTAAACTTTATATTCGCAGGTTCAGGTTGGACTACTGGAACTGATTTCAATGAATCTAGAATAATTGAAAACTTTGGTGAGAATAACATAATTACTTTAACTCAACAACTATGTCAAGTATTTGAATGTGAGTTTGAGATTAGAAAGAATAATCATATCTTCTTTTCTAAAAAGATTGGTGGCGACTATGATGCTCAATATAGACATGGACATAACGTACAGTCATTAAGTGAGAATGTTGATACAACTAAACTTAAAACTTATATAGAAGGCTATGGAGCAGTTAACAACGAAACGGGTGGTCAATTATATGTTTCGTATGAATCACCGTTAGCTCAGAACCCTATGATTGGTAAGCGTGAAGCTGACCCCGTTCATGATGATAGATTTACAGATGCTAAATCATTGCTAGAACATATTAAAGCACAGTTAATTGATTATCCAGAAGTTACATTTGAGTTAGATTCAATTGAGCTGATTAATAGAGAGCTGGGTGAGCGTGTATGGCTTATTTATGAACCATTAGATATGGAGTTTCAAACACGCATTCTATCTCAGACTAGAAGTTTAGTAGATGGTCAATTAGTAACTACGAAGGTCGTATTAGGCAATAGAGTTCCTAAATCAATTGGAGATATTCTTATATCTCAGAAGGTTGAGATTGATGAAAACAAGAAGATTACACGCTCCAAATTTGAACAAACAAACGACCGAATCAGTATGGCTGTAGAAACTATTGGTGAATCTATTGCTGAACTTGAACTGACGGATAAAGAAATCAGAGCAGAAGTAAAAGACAACAAGGATAGTATCAGTAAGTTAACCGTTAAAGCAGAAGGAATCGAAGCTAATGTTTCTGATAATAAAAAAAATATCGCAAACCTCACAATACGAGCAGACAGAGTTGAATCTAATGTATCTGGTCTAGATAGTAGAATGGGGCAAGCAGAATCAAGTATTGTTCAAACTAATAACAGAATCACTCTTGAAACAAGAGGAGATAATTTAATCAGTAATATTAACGTAGCCCCAGGGAATGTATCTATAAATGCTGAAAAGATTGATCTAAATGGGGCAGTAATGGTTAATGGTGCTATTAAAGGTAGGTCTACACTTGAGATAGAGACAGATGCAACGGTTGGTAGAAATCTGAATATAGGTAGAAGTTTTGACGGTGAAATTCTATTAACTTCGGTGGTTCAGCAGGTGCGTCACGTATCTATTCAGTTACAGATGAAATATCCTTAGAGGCTATGAGTGGTGTAAGAGTAACTGGTGATTTAAACGTTAGGGGCAGTATAATGTCAAACGGTGACTGGGTATTAACAACAAATGGCTACGGTTATTCCTTAGAGTATGACCCACGAGGGATGCTATGGTTTAAACAAAACGGAAGTAATTTAGGATTCGTAAAATTAGATAGATAACAAGAAGGAGAAAATATAAATGAAGTACGAAGTACAATTAAGCAACGATAGAAGCTATGTATTAGATGGTGCAAATATTGATATTGATGAAATAACTAAATCACTGAATGTGCCGTCAATTAACTTTATCAACTTTGCAGGTGTATTAATTAATAAGAGTATTCTAATAGGTGTCTTCCCAATGAAAGAAGAAAAGTAAAACAGAAAAGGAATCTTTAAACCACTCTATTTAATCTATAGGGTGGTTTTTTAGGTGGTGAGCGAATGGGAATATTAGAGCTAATTATTGCAGTTTTAACAGTCATTTCAGTTGTTGTGGGCGGTCTGGTTGCTATATGGAAGATTATGAACGGTGTCGATAACACTATGTTAAATCTAAACAACAGCGTTGACAGATTAAACGAACATCTGGTAGAGGTTAAACTTGACCAAAAAGAAATACGAGAAAAAGTATTTGAGAATACAGTTGAGATTGAGAAACATGATATACGATTAAAGACAATTGAAGAAAAAGTAAAATAAATGGACAAAGGGATGTGTTGTAGTGAAAAGAAGGATAATGGAACAGTTAGCAAAGCTATTAGAAATACGCAATATTATCGCCTTAAGTGTGACTATACTATTTGTAGTCTTATCATTAAGTGGCGTATTGCAAGTAGATTTCATTCAGTCAATTATCATGGCTGTAGTTATTTTCTTTTTTGCTAAAGGAAGTTCCTATGATGAAACTAGAAAATCTCCAGAAGATGAGAAAAGTTATAGACAATGATTTACGACAAAAGGAATCGAAATAACTTGAATAACCTTATTTGACATAAAAATTGAAACAACATCTTTATACAATAATATAGTAATGGTAAAATGGTATCATTATACAGAAAAGGATGTTGGTTATTTATGAAGAAAATATTAACGGGGATTTTAGTATTAGGTTTATCATTATCTACAATCTCTTCTGCTAAGGCAGATATACTAATACCAGATAGAAACGGTGTATTTGAAAAATATAATGAATATATTAGTGAGTATGGAAACATTCGTAACTATCTTGTATATGAAACTACATACGATAAAAAGCATTCTGAAAAACATAGGAAGGATCACAACATTGCAACTATAATTTATGCATTTGAAAGCAAGGTAATTCGTGATGGTGAGGAGGTAGACTCATTCTATATTTACTTGAGTCCACTAATGATGAAACATGCAGACCATCCAGATAAACCAATTGATGGGGATACATACCTAATTGTTGACGATAGCAAAAAGCGTAAGTATACAAAAGTAATAAATCCTAATCCAAGTGAAGAAGTCAAAGAAGAGCCTAAGAAGAAATTTAAACCAAAACCAAAGAAATAATAGAATTGAGACTACCTCTTCGGGGGTAGTCCTTTTTTATGTCTTTATTTAACTGGTTGACTAGCTCTTATCTTCGCTATCGAACAAACCATCGAAGACAGCCCCCAAGACTGCAATGGTTTTCTTTCTTTCTTCGGGTGTCATTTTATTTACTGCTCTTTGAATTGTGAGTATATCTGTGTCAGTGTTATTTTCACTTACAATGCTATAGAAATTTCTTTTTACGTCTGTGCGACCTAGTAGGTAGTCTACAGATACATCAAAATAGTCTGCTACTTTTTCTAATGTTTCTGCTTTTGGGCTTTGAGATTTTAAAGTATAGAAGTAATTCTCGCCAAATCCCATATCGAAAGCCACTTGTTTTAGATTTTTATCTTTATTTTTTGCTAACTCCTTTATCCTTGCAAACATTGTCATATTAATAATCTCCTTTTGGCATAAGACAAAATATAAGCAGAAAGTACACAACTAGATAAAAATCATTGACTTAGGTACTCTATTAGGTTATTATCATCTCATAAGCTAAGTTATTAGCTAAAAAAGACAGTAAAAAATACGACCTATTTATAAACATTTTTCGTTGGGGAACGGTTTAAATGTTGGTTTAAAGGCTTTTTAAAAGTCTTATTTAGCTATGTCTAAATAGTACTCTACAGAGTAATTATTGTCAATGATGTTAGCTTGTTTTTATCTTGAAAAGTACGCATTCAATGATTCACTGTGATACCGAGCCAATGACGGTATAGTATTCGAACTTATAGCTCATGTGACGGTAGCAACGTTAAAAATAAAACTAATAATCCATTGATAAGAGGTTGACTAATATGATAAATGTAGCACTAGCAATGAGAACAACTAATACAAAATTTGAGCAAGCTGAAAATATCGTATTTATGGATACTAACAATATCATTCATATCTATAGAATAAACCACAAAGAATATGATAATGGTTGGTTATTATTGGATATCTTGTTTGACAATCTTGAAGAGTTCAAGACAAAAGAATGGTCATTCGACAATGTAGCAAGTGTTTACTTTGAAAGTTATGATAATGATTTGTTTGGTCTTGAGCGTCTTCAATCGTTCGATGTAGTAGAAATAGTAGAGCTGTAAATTATCCCAAAGGAGCAGGCTTTTTTATTTAAAATTCTATACACTTCTTTTTATCAGAAGTATGAGTTATAATAAAAATTACATAGATTTTATAAGAAGTGGAATAAACTAAAAAAACAAATGTATTACTCCCAAACATAATGACATGCATGGTTAATAACAAAATATTCTATGTATTGTTGATATTCTTAAATGTTCATGTTACAATTCTTTTTAATTAAATAATCTTATCAAGAGAAGTTGAGGGATTTGGCCCGATGACGCTTCAGCAACCTCTAACAAAAGTTAGAAAGGTGCTAATTCCAGCGAAGGATTTGTCCTTTGAGAGATAAGAGTGAACGTGGAAAACATCCTTCTCATTCTATCTCAAATGGAATGAGGGGGATTTTTTAATTTCATCGAAAAAAAGACTTTACGCAAGGCCTGTGTATGGAGACTAAGGCCAATAATGGGTTTAACAGAGAGAACTATAAGAGAGGGGAATGCAAGATGCCAATTAATATTCCAAAAAACTTACCAGCTGGAGAACATTTACGTGAGGAAAAAATCTTCGTAATGGACGAGGATAGAGCGAAAACTCAACAAATTCGTCCGTTAAATATCTTAATCTTTAATTTAATGCCAGAAAAAGAAAAAACAGAGCTGCAATTACTACGTTTATTAGGGAATACCCCGTTACAAGTGAATATTACATTTTTGAATACTGCTACTCATGAATCGAAAAATGTTAGTAAATCACATTTACAATTATTTTATACGACGTTCGATCAAATTCGTCATCGTCGCTATGATGGCATGATTATTACGGGTGCACCAGTAGAAAAAATGCCGTTTGAAGAAGTGAACTACTGGCAGGAAATTTCAGAAATTATGGACTGGTCCAAAACGAACGTAACATCGGTTCTACATATATGTTGGGGTGCACAGGCAGCGTTATACCATCATTACGGTATTGGCAAAATTGGGCTTTCTGCTAAATGCTCAGGTGTATATTCTCATGTCATTACGGATTTAACAGTGGATTTAGTACGCGGCTTTAGTGATTTGTTTACGGCACCACATTCGCGTTATACGTCTGTATCGATTGATGAAGTACGCAACCACCCTGATTTACGATTGCTCTCTTATTCAGAAGATGCTGGTGTTTTTATTGTGCAATCTAAAGACAATAAAAATATTATGATTACTGGTCACCTTGAATATGATGCGACAACTTTAGCGGATGAATATAGTCGCGATGTTGCGAAAGGATTAGATATTGATGTGCCCTTGAATTACTTCCCTAATGATGATCCAGCAAATGAACCGATTAATACGTGGCGTGCCCATACACATTTGTTATTCTCGAACTGGTTGAACTACTATGTTTATCAAGAAACACCATACGAATGGGATTTTGTTGATCAAATTGAATATCATATTTAATGCCATAGAAAAATGATGACCTTGATATTTTTGGGTCATCATTTTTTACTTTTCTCATTTCCGTTCCGGCTGGTCACTTTGTAGCTGCCGCTTTGCTTTCGCACAGAGCCTCCTGGGGGGCGTCCGATGAGCCGCTTCACTTTTGGTAATGAACCACACTGCTGTTAATTGTCTGGCGATTTTTTATTCTTATCACTGTTTGGTGTATTTCCGGTATCACTATCATTTTGTGTAGAATTGCCGGTATCGTTTTCAATTTTACTTTGAGTAGTATTTTCGGCAGTACTATTACTTGCACTTTGAGCAGGATTTTCGTTATTGCTGCTACTTGTGCTTTGAGAAGCATTACCGCCACTG
>NZ_JBYTDL010000003.1:197911-384638 GCF_058791335.1 Lysinibacillus sp. EB271-A1-10B | reverse complement strand
CTGTCACTACTTGTACTTTGAGAAGGATTACCACCATTGCCGTTACAATCGCTTTGAGTAGAATTATTGCTATTACTTGCATTTTGAGCAGAATTGTCATTATTGCTACTACTTGTACTTTGAGAAGGATTACCACCATTGCCGTTACAATCGCTTTGAGTAGAAGTATTGTTATTACTTGCACTTTGGGCAGAACTATCATTATTGCTACTATCAGCACTTTGAGAAGCATTCCCGCCACTGTCACTACTTGTACTTTGAGAAGGATTACCACCATTGCCGTTACAATCGCTTTGAGTAGAATTATTGCTATTACTTGTATTTTGAGCAGAATTGTCATTATTGCTACTATCAGCGCTTTGAGAAGCGTTACCACCACTGTCACTACTTGTACTTTGAGAAGCATTCCCACCATTACCGTTACAATCACTTTGAGTAGAAGTATTGTTATTACTTGCACTTTGGGCAGAACTATCGTTATTACTACAACTAGCACTTTGAGAAGCATTCCCGCCATTGCTACTACTATTACTTTGTGTAGTATTTCCATTTTGATTTTGCGTACCGCTATTACATTGCGTATTATTTCCTTGATTACCATTGATTTTACGAATCTTAGCGACAAGTAATAATAGTAATGGCAATAAGATCATTAAAATGAATGCGAATATAGGCCATATATCTCTATTGTAAATATCTGAATGAATAATATTTGGATGAACAATTTGTGAAAGTCCAAGGATAATCATGCCGAGTGGAAAAATGAGTGGTCGATGATTTTTAATTTTACATAATTGTGCGATCCCGATAACCGAAGCATAAAAATACATAAAAGTTCTAATAAAAATAGTGATAATCCACATGGCTGCCATAATTACTTCCATACGTTGTAAAAAGTTCCCGATTGAAATTCTTTGGGCTAATGCATAGCTAGGGAATGTCCGTGAAGCAGTATTTGCCGGGCCAAGGACAAGGATCGATAGTGTGATGATCGTAATTAAGACAATTCCTCCCAAAATTGTGCCAATGTAAAACCCTTTTTGCGCAGATTTCTGGACGTTAACTGCGGAAGGGAAAATCATTAATAATACGACAATTGGGAATGAAAAAAGACTTATAAATCGAATGATACTAAAGAATAATGATTTTTTTGGTGCTTCCATTATTGGCTGTATATTTTCAATCTGGATGGAGGGTGCAATAAAAAGGACAAAGAAAATAAAAATTAAAGTAAATATTGCAAATAGTATCTCTGCAGAACGGGCAAAAACTTCAATTCCTAAAAATGCAGCATAAATGATAATAATACTGAACAGAAATGCAAACGCCATCGTAGGTGTTTCAGGCATTATTTCCGTTTTCATGAAAATTCCAATGAAATATAATAATTCACCGGCAGAAAGTAAAGATATAAGTATAAAGCCGATTGCAGTGAATTTTCCGAAAAAACGACCTAATATTTTTTCATTAGCTTCTACAAATGTAAGGGTGGGTGTTTTATTTCCTAAAGCAACGAAAAGCTTTAATATGGGCAAACTTATAACGACACCAATAATCGCTGCAATCCATGCATCTTGCTTTGCTTCACTGGCAACACTTGCAGGGATAATTAAAATAGCTGTACCAATTGAAAAAAGAAGGGTAATGATCATAAATTGTCTTGAACTAATGATTTCTTTTTCCATCATGAACTACCCCTTTTTTCTTAACATAATATTGCCTTATTACTTAGTTAGTGAGACGATGTAATCTTTAATAGGTGAAAAAATATAAGTAATCAAATCTAGTGGGCTCGGTATTTTGACCTTTAATAAGATCGCAATATTTAATGCGGCACCAAGCAATAAAAAAATCGAAAAAATAACGATCGTTTTCGTTTCTTTATTTTTTTTTAATGTTGGAATAAAGGCAAAGGCTATAGCAGCAGAAATAATTAGTATGAATATTGCCATCATCATAGTTTATTTTCCCTCCGACTTATTCACTAATGAGTTTTCCATCGTCCCTAAGCCTTGCGTGTTGACATGTACTTCGACTTTAACTGGTAGCTCTTGAAATATGGTTAGCCAATCTTTTTTTATTTTTTTCCACTCTTTCGGATTTGTGCGATGCAGTACTTCACCAAATCCAAAAATATCGACCCGATAACTTTGCTGAACTGTACTGATTGTTTTTTCGATTCGTTTTTTAATAAGTTCTGCCGTTTTTTTATTGACGTATTGAAGCGATTTTTCTTTTGTAAGGTCTATATCACATTCAACTTCTCCGACATTTTGGTTAACATCTATAGCAACATTGATTTTGGGTGATCCATTTTTAAATTTACCTTTTATTTTTGTCTTTGAGTGTGTAATTTCAGTTGATAGAGTACCTCCCTTAGGGCAAGCAAGAGTTTCAATTGTACTTTCTATTTTGTCCTTTAAAAAACCTAGGCTTCTACTCTCATCTTCCGTTAAAAGCCCAATATATTTATCTTCTTTAAAAACTGCTAAGCCCGCGTACTTCAAGACCGCAGATGACTTTGATTTTTTAACATTCGTTTGCTCCATTCCCACACTTTTATCTCCATGAATTTCAATGGCAGACATGACTACGCTTGTTTCTTTGGTATTTAAAGTATTGATTAATTCATCTATTTTAATGGATTGGGTTGTACCCCATGTTTTCTCCGACGTTCTAAGAGAATTTAGCATTTTAATAGCTGGTACTTTTTCGATAGGTGTTAATACATTTAAAACTTCTTCGGCAGTCGCGTCATGAGCAACGATGACATCGAAATCATTTCGGAATTCATGATCTCTTGAAATTAAATCTAACGGCTTGCCAATCCCTTCTCTAGCTAATTCATCGCCGAGCACAACTATTTGAAGATGAGAAAAATAAAGTTTTCGAGCTGTTAATGTTGTCATTTTTCTTATGGCCTCAAAAACTGTTGCACCTTTTGAATGATAGGTAATAACCGGTGATCGTCCTGAAGTAGGCTGTTTGGAAGAGATTTCACCAGGAATTACAACTTGAACAGTTATGTCAAATTCATTATCTACTTTATCTATTCCTAATGCCGCGACAATTGCTAATTCATTGAGTTCGCGTTTACTCCAGCAACCACTCAAAAGTATAGAAAGAATCATTAGTAAACATAGTGCCTTACATTTTGACATAGTATATTCCTCGTTTACACATTCTTTTAATTCCTTTTTTTCGTATTAAAATATTTATGACCTCGGACAGTGTTTTTGTTACTAATTAAGCGTGGTCGAGTCAATAAAGCTCTACGCGGGAACAACACAAGTGCATCTTTTTGATCCTTTAAAATTAATGGGCCGAATGGACTTAAATATGGGACACCGAAAGTTCGTATGCTGCATAAATGTAGTAGGATGATCATCAGGCCAAACATCAAACCATATAATCCAACGATTGCTGATACAATCATTAATGGGAAACGAAGAGCACGAACTGTATTGGATAAGCCATAGGCAGGGAACAAGAAGCTACAAATGGCTGTTAAGGCTACAATAATGACCATTACGGCTGATACAACTCCTGCTTCTACAGCAGCTTGACCGATTACTAATGTTCCAACAATGGACACGGCTGGTCCAATGGTTCTTGGCATTCGAAGACCTGCTTCTCTTAATACCTCAAAGGCAATCTCCATAATGAGTGCCTCCACAACGGCAGGGAAGGGGACTCCTTCTCGTTGAGACGCAATACTGATCAGCATAGGAGTCGGTAGCATTTCTTGATGGAAGGTGGTGATTGCTACGTAAAGTGATGGTGCCACCAAGGCAAGGGCAATTCCAAAAAATCTCAAAATGCGTACAAGTGAACTGATCATCCAATGCTGATAATAATCTTCAGCAGATTGTAAAAAGGATGTAAATAATGCTGGCACAACGAGGACAAACGGTGAACCGTCCACTAAAATAGCAATTTTACCGTCTAATAGCTCACCAGCAATAACATCAGGCCGTTCAGAATTATAAATTGTAGGGAATATAGTGAATTTGTTATCTTGAATAAAATCTTCGATGTAGCCGCCTTCTAAGATACCATCAATATTAATACGATCTAATCGGGCAAGAACCTCTGCTACTATTTTCTCATTGGCAATGTCATTTATATACATAACTGCAACTTCCGTTTTTGTTACTTCACCGACAATCCGGGTCTTGATCCAAAGGTTTGGACTTTTAATTTTCCGACGGATCAGGGCCGTGTTCGTACGTAATGTTTCTGTAAATGATTCCCTAGGACCTCTAATAACCGACTCTGTGGCTGGTTCCATAACGGCTCTATCTTTTGCACCTTGTGTACTTGTCACGATACCAGTTGAAGATTCATCTAATAAGATGACCGTATCACCGTTAAAAATAGAATTGTACAGTGCTGAAAAATGGAAAATATCATTCACATCTCCGGCTGTTAAACAAGAATCTTTCAAATATCGAATAATCTTTTCTATTTCTGTATCTTGATGATCTTCAATATCAAGCATTAGTTTATCAATCACAGCATTAGAAATACTTATTTTATCGGATAAGCCATCTATATAAATGATTGCTAACGTATATTTTTCAGCTTTTCCAATTGTTATTTCTCGTATGACAAGGTCATTACTATTCCCCAGTGTGTTTTTTATCAACTTTAAATTTTGAGAAAGAGAACTATATAGTTGGTCGTTGTTTTGGGAGGTATCAGCAATTTTAGAAATAGACATGTTCTTTCCTCCTCAAGTTTTTACATAAATATAGAATGTACAACTTTGAGAGAAGATAAACTAAGGTTGGAAGTGATTTCATAGAAAAAAGCAGTGTTCCTTTCGTATAAAGAAAGGAAACACTGCTTTATTTTGTATACGTATATTTTAGTTCATCATTAGTAGCATCCACATCTACATTTAAATTGTGGTCATTGAAGAACCATAAATCTTTTTCATCAATATAGTAGGTCACATTGTCAATAACCGTCTTTACACCAATTTCGATTGGTTCTTCACGTGTCATTCCAAGAGAAAACCCTTCGTGAAAAGGACTGGAACCACCATATCTAGCATAAAAACGAATAGTATCTCCGGATTCTACTTCCATTTCTTGTTTAAACCATTGTAGGGCTTTATCTGTTAGTGTGATATTCATTAGAATGCTCCTCTCTTCGTTACAGCCATTTTACCTTTGGTTCAGTACCATTTTTAATGCGGGCAATATTTGCTCGGTGACGATACATGATAAAGGTAAATAAACAAGCTACTAAAATACCTAACGCAAAATCACCTGTAACAAAATAATAAACGATTGAATAAATAAGTGCTACTAAAGCGGCAATCATCGAAGTTAAGCTTACAATCTTCGTTATTTTTAATGTTACAACAAAAGCGATGAATAGTAAGATAAATAGAGGCCATGAATAACCTAAGAGTACACCTGCTGATGTTGCCACTGCTTTCCCACCGCGGAAACCTGCAAAGATAGGGAACATATGACCAACAACGGCTACTAGTCCAAGAATTAGCGAGTGAATGGAGACGTCAGAGAAGACAGGAAGAGCTACAAGTAATACGGCTGCTGTACCTTTTAAGACATCCATAATTGTTACGACTATTCCCGCTTTTTTTCCTAAAATACGAAATGTGTTTGTCGCACCTAAATTTCCACTTCCGTGTTCACGAATATCCGTTTTATAAAAAATTTTGCCTACCCATAATCCCGAAGGTATAGAGCCGATTAGATAAGCACATAAAATAATAAGTCCATTTAGCATAGCTGGACTCCTTTCATTCATTGATTATTACTTGGTACTAATAATATGTAATAAATATTCTACACTTTTTCTCTACAATCTACAATGACATGAAGGAGATTTCTTCGTGTATCTTGAATTCATTATAAAAGATAACTATTTTTCAAGGATTTTAATATGTATTTGATTATATGTTAGGCTTTTTGACATGATTCATGTTGGCAGCATGAAAGCCCTTTCTAAAAATATAGGTAAAAAGGCAATTTTGTCAATCATCCATTCCTTTGGTAGAATAGAAGTCTATCTTTAATTTCTAGAGTAAGTTAGTATGAATTTTCAAATAGACAGAAGGAAGCTATGAAGTACTGTATTGTATATTTTTCAGTGGATTTTCAAATGCTTCTGTATGGAAGACCAAAACCTATACCGATCGGCATCGATTTGAATGAGAGAAATGACCAGAAGTTAGCCATATGTTGTTTTATTTATGGAACTAATGTTTATGATCCTGCGTCTAGGGAATAGGATAGTTAGGAATACATAATAATGCATATATTGCAACTTTTTCTTCCGGTAACATGCTCAAAACGACAAAGCTGTGAGGAAATTTTAAAATTTTATTGGGTCTGTCACTAGCTATTGACAGGAAATGCTATTATTATTAGGAAGAGAACATAAATAGAACATGCGTTTTGTTTTTTGGAGGGGAATTTTTTGGCGAATAAACAGTCACCAAGCGTCTATAATGATGACGCCATTCAAGTATTAGAAGGATTAGAAGCGGTACGAAAACGACCCGGCATGTATATCGGTTCTACAGATGGCCGTGGACTTCATCACCTTGTATATGAAATCGTAGATAATGCGGTGGATGAAGCACTGGCTGGCTTTGGTTCTCATATCATTGTCCATATTCATAAAGATCAAAGTATCAGCGTTCGAGACTTCGGCCGTGGAATGCCAACAGGTATGCATAAGATGGGGAAACCCACTCCCGAAATTATCTTTACTGTCTTACATGCTGGTGGTAAATTCGGGCAAGGTGGCTATAAAACAAGTGGTGGCTTACATGGTGTAGGTTCTTCTGTTGTAAATGCTTTATCCACTTTTTTAGAAGTAACGATTCATCGTGACGGTAAAAAGTATCGTCAACGCTTTGAAAACGGTGGCCATCCTGTTACAACATTAGAACAAATAGGACAAACAAAACAGACAGGAACACATGTACATTTTCTACCAGATGACACAATTTTCTCTGTAACAAAATTCAATTATGATACGCTTGCAGAACGTTTAAGAGAGTCCGCATTTTTATTAAAAGGCTTGAAAATTGAGCTAATTGATGAACGCGAGGAAGGCAAAGGTGATGTTTTCTTTTATGAGAACGGCATTGAAGCTTTCGTTGCTTATTTGAATGAGGAGAAGGATGTCCTGCATCCTGTTAAGTATGTGGAAGGGATTCAAGACGATATTGAAGTAGAATTCGCCTTCCAATTCAATGATGGTTACTCAGAAACAATCCTTTCATTTGTTAATAATGTTCGTACTCGTGATGGTGGTACACATGAAACAGGTGCCAAGTCTGCGTTAACACGTGTTTTCAATGAATATGCGCGAAAAATTGGCCTATTAAAAGATAAAGATAAAAATCTTGAAGGGACAGACATTCGTGAGGGCTTAGCTGCGATTGTTTCTGTTCGTATACCAGAGCATTTACTACAATTCGAAGGTCAAACGAAAGGTAAGCTCGGAACTAGTGAGGCACGTTCAGCGGTAGATAGTGTTGTTTCGGAGCAAATTTTATATGTGCTTGAAGAAAACGCTGAATTGTCTGCATCTCTTGTGCGTAAAGCTATTCGTGCGCAGCAAGTACGTGAAGCCGCTCGTAAAGCACGGGAAGATGCACGAAACGGCAAGAAAAGCAAAAAAGGCAGTACGATTCTTTCCGGAAAATTAACACCTGCACAATCACGAAATGCGGCGAAAAACGAGCTGTATTTAGTCGAAGGGGACTCTGCAGGAGGATCTGCAAAACAAGGGCGAGATCGTACGTTCCAAGCGATTTTACCATTGCGTGGTAAAGTTATTAATACTGAAAAAGCAAAGCTTCAGGATATTATGAAAAATGAAGAGATTTCAACGATTATCCATGCTATTGGTGCTGGCGTCGGAACAGATTTCTCGGTCGAGGATGCAGCGTATGACAAAGTCGTGATTATGACCGATGCCGATACGGACGGAGCGCATATTCAAGTGTTGCTGCTAACGTTCTTCTATCGATATATGCGACCATTGATCGAAGCTGGAAAGGTATTTATCGCATTACCACCGCTTTATAAAATATCAAGAGGCACTGGTAAAAAAGAAGTGATTGAATATGCTTGGACCGAAAATGATTTACAAACGGCCATTAAAAAAGTTGGAAAGGGTTACATATTACAGCGCTATAAAGGTCTTGGTGAGATGAATGCTGACCAGCTGTGGGATACGACGATGAACCCTGATACGCGTACATTAATTCGTGTAACGATTGAAGATGGTGCACGTGCTGAAAGACGTGTGACAACATTAATGGGCGATAAAGTAGAGCCACGCCGTAAATGGATCGAAGCTAATGTAGACTTCGGTATGGAGGATGATTCAAATATTTTAGAAAATGAATTCATCCAACAAGAGGAGGACCAAGCATGAGTAGTACGGAAAAGTATCAAGATTTACCTTTAGAAGAAGTAATGGGTGACCGCTTTGGTCGCTATAGTAAATATATTATTCAAGACCGCGCGTTGCCAGATGCACGTGACGGTCTTAAGCCTGTGCAACGACGTATTTTATATGCGATGTTTACAGAGGGCAATACGAACGATAAACCATTCCGTAAATCAGCCAAAACTGTCGGTAATGTTATCGGTAACTACCACCCACACGGTGACAGCTCAGTCTATGAAGCAATGGTGCGCATGAGTCAAGATTGGAAGGCGCGCCATATGTTGATTGAAATGCATGGGAATAACGGCTCTGTTGATGGTGACCCACCAGCAGCGATGCGTTATACAGAGGCAAGGCTTTCTGCTATTGCAGCGGAAATGCTCCGCGATATTGGCAAGAAAACCGTTGAATTTGTACCAAACTTTGATGATCAGGATATGGAGCCGACTGTTTTACCAGCTCGTTTCCCGAACTTATTAGTCAACGGTTCAACGGGTATTTCGGCCGGTTATGCGACCGACATTCCACCTCACGCACTTGATGAGGTACTAGACGGTGTTCTTATGCGCTTAGATAAGCCAAACTCCACTGTTGATGAATTAATGACCGTTATTAAAGGTCCTGATTTCCCAACAGGTGGGATTATTCAAGGTGTCGACGGTATTAAAAAAGCATATGAGACTGGACGCGGTAAAATTATTGTGCGCGCTCAAGCTGCCGTTGAGCCAATTAAAGGTGGCAAAGAGCAAATCGTTATTACGGAATTACCGTATGATGTCAATAAAGCAAATCTTGTGAAGAAAATCGATGAGCAGCGCGTGGATAAACGACTGGAAGGAATTGCAGAAATTCGCGATGAATCAGATCGTACTGGCCTACGTGTTGTCATTGAGCTGAAAAAAGATGTTCCAGGACAAGGGATTTTACAGTACTTGTTTAAAACAACTGATTTACAAGTAGCCTATAATTTTAATATGATTGCTATCCATAATCGTCGTCCGACAATGATGACATTGCCATTGCTATTGGATTCTTATATTGCCCATCAAAAGGAAGTCGTGACGAACCGCTCTATTTATGATTTGCAAAAAGCTAAAGATCGTTCGCATATAGTTGAAGGCTTGATAAAGGCATTGTCTATTTTAGACGAAGTCATTGCAACGATTCGTTCGTCGAATGATAAACGAGATGCAAAAACGAATTTACAGGCGAAATTTGACTTTACAGAAGTACAATCAGAGGCAATCGTTAGCTTGCAATTATACCGATTAACGAATACAGATATTACAGAGCTTCGCAATGAACAAGATGAACTAAATAAACTGATCGCCAAGCTTGAAGGGATTCTTAATAGTGAAGCAAAGCTTATACGTGTCATTAAACAAGAATTGCTCGACATTAAAAAGCGCTTTGCAGAGCCTCGTCGCTCAAAAATCGAGCAAGAAATTGAAGAAATTAAAATTACGTTAGATGTCCTTGTACCAAGTGAAGAGGTCGTAGTGACTGTTACAAAGGATGGCTATATTAAGCGAACATCTACGCGTTCACATGCAGCTTCAAACGGTCAGGATTTTGCAATGAAGGATTCCGATTATTTATTATATGAAGCAAATTTAAATACACAGCATCATCTACTGCTGTTCACAAATCGAGGCAATTATATTTATCAGCCTGTCCATGAGCTACCTGATATTCGTTGGAAGGATCTTGGTCAGCATATTTCAAGTATTGTGCCAACCGGAGAAGATGAATCTATTATTGCTGTATATGGTTTTGAGACATTCGAACAGGCCAATACGTATATTTTAACGGCTACGAAAGATGGACAAATTAAACGCTCATCTGTAGCAGATTATGCTGTAACACGCTATTCGAAGCCGATAAAAACGATGAATGTCAAGTCAGGCGATGAAATGATTTTTGCAAGTATTGTGACGGACGAGGTAGAACTAATGTTAACGACAGATACTGCCTATGCAATTCGTTTCCCAATCGAGGAATTACCAGTAACAGGTGTGAAAACAGGTGGCGTCAAAGGGATTGCACTGAAAGACGGAGAAGCATTAGTCGGCATCAATGTTTTACCGCCAGATGAAACGTCCTATGTGGCAATTGTTACGCAACGCGGTGCTGTGAAGAAAATGAATGTAGCCGAAGTAGAAATGACTAGCCGTGCAAAACGCGGCTTAAAAGTATTAACAGAGTTAAAATCGAACCCGCATCGAATCGTGGCTGTCGTAAAAGTAACAAATGAGGATCAGCTAACGATCGAGACGGAAAAAGGCGTTCAAGAAATCCTTGACGTACAAGCATTAACTCGAGCAGATCGACATTCCAATGGCTCCTTTAAAGTAGATATTGCTACAGACGGTGCCATTTCACATGTCTTCACGGTCAAAAAAGAAGAGAAATAAAATTGATTTTCTAGCCCAGCTCCTTGTGAGAGCTGGGCTTTTTTATGTAAATTGAAACTAATCAGCTTTGTGCTTTGGCTAACTTATTCAATCTAAAGATGGGAGAATTGTAGAGTGATAATAAATTGATTTATTTTTAGGCTGTTTTCTAAAAGATTGTTGCAGATAAAACATAAAAACAGAGTTAATCTACAAAATGTGTAGAATCAACTCTGTTTTATGTTTGATATTTTGCAAATGGAATATTTAACTGAAGTACCCGTTAGCCATCCATGTAGCGCAAAAACCAGCGCCACACCACAGAAAATGAAAGATGGTTAAGTTCTTTCATGGGAGTTTAAGTGCGTTATTTCACAAACTATTTTACTCGTTGAAACATCGGATGACCTTCTATAAATTGAAATAAACCTCATAATTGTATCATCCTTTTATAAAAACGTTTGATAATTTTTGTGATCCTTGCTAATTAAAGCGCGCTTATAATTGAATATTTTTTTAGTATTTTGCCCAAGGATATGCTTAGGTAATTTTCTTTTTAAGAATTGTTATAATTAAAGTCATAATTCCATTAAGAGCAAATATTCCTACCAAACAATAGATTAATAATGATATGTCCGGTGCGAAGAACCTAATACTTTTCCATGGGGTACCTATAACATAAACAAATAGTGGGATCAATCCCACAGCTAGGAGGAGTGAAATGATTCCAACAGTGAACGGTAATTTTTTGTTTAGAACCTTATTTCTTCTAAGTCTGAAGAAATGGATAATCGTAAAAATAGCTAAGAGTAATGTAACTCCCAGTATACTCAATTGGATACTATAGCTTTGTACAGGCAATTCATCTGGTCCTTTTCCGTTCAGGATGGATCGAATTCCATTCATTATATGAGAAACTTGAGCATCTTCTATAAAATTATATTTATTGGTTAAAAGTACTGCTGCAATATTTTCTTCAGGTATAAAAAACATTTGCGATCTAAAATCAGATGTTGCTCCTCCATGGAAAGGGAAATGTTCTGTTTTAGAAAAATGCCAACCGTAACCGTATGTTTTACCTTCTTCTGGAGAAGTTTTTAATAACTCAAGGTTTTGTTCTGATAATAAGTCTCCGCCCTCTAACATAAATTTTAAAAATTTCGCTATATCATTTGAACTTGACGCAATATAGCCATAAGGTGCTCCTGCATGATCATAAAATCCATCACTTACAACTGGTCTACCAAACCATGACTCAAAACCAGGTATGTATCCTTTTTCTACCGCACTTTCATAATCAGCAGCGGAATTTTCCATACCAAGCGGGGTGAAAATATTCATATTCAAAAACTCTGAAAAGGTTTGGTTCGAAACATTTTCAATAATTGCCCCTAAGAGTAAATAGTTAGCAGAGTTATATTCATAAACCTCACCAGGCTCGTGAGATAACGCTACACCACTAAGTCCTTTTATAGCTTGATTGATCGCCCCCTCTTTCGGCCAATCCTTGTCCGTCACTTTAAGGCCGTCAGGTTCACTAATACCACTTGTTTGTTCTAATAGATGCAAAACTGTAATTTGTTTTGAACTGTCCGTTTGATAGGTAAACGATGGAATATAGGACTGTATCGGTTCATCCAGCCTTATTTTGTCATCTTCCACTAACATCATAATAGCCAGAGATGTAATTGGTTTGCTTAAAGAACCGATAAGAAACGGTGTGTTTGCTGTTACATTTGAACCATCACTTAAAATACCCCATTGATTTTGATAAATCGTTTCCCTGTTTTCTAATATCGCCAATGATGCGCCGGGAATATTATACATATCTAAAGACTCTTCCATAAACTTTGTTATTTTTTGTTTAGTATCTTCCGTTTTAGCAGAAGCAGAAAAAGGGGTTAGTAGGAGTAGAAAGCTCCATAAAAAAATGATTGCTTTTTTCATTGTTTTTCTCCTCACATGAACAATCAAAGTTAAATTAAACTCTAATTGTTTCTTTTTTCTCTAATAAGTCAATTAACAATTTATACGTTTGATCAAGGTCAAATTCATCGAAATTTTTGTAGGGCTAGTTCATCGAAGCAAGCCAATAAAATACCGGCAAAGGCATCGGTTTCTTTGGCCGCAACGTTTAGGTTCTTTAGGGGATTAGAAAGACTTTCTCTATTTAGCTTCACAGTATTTGTTGCTTCTCTTAATTAGAAACAGGTACTTTTCTATCATCCCTTTCACTAACTTTAGCGTATAGCGTTTTTGTTATTATGTAGTACAAAAATGTACCAGTTAATCCTAGAATAAGGAGCAACCCGCTCATATATATAGGGGGAATCCACTGTCCAACGATGATCAATAACGAAGCTATAATCATTGCTCCATAGGTAGTTAAGCTATTAAAAGCCATATAGGTGCTACGAGCGTTAGAAGGGGCAAGTTCTCCTATCATCGCCTGTTTAATGGGCACAAACATCAGCTCACCAATTGTTCCAATAAACATGGCAATAAAAAGAATCAATACGCTATTTGAAGAAGCAAAGATACTAAAACATATAGAAAAGATCAACATACCTGTAACAAGAGTCCAGCGATCACTGCATTTTTTTAACAAGAATAATACAGCACTTGAGAGGAGAACTACAAGAATAGTATTCTCTGTTCGAAGAAAACCAAGCATTTTTGTGCCATCTACAATGAAATCTATTCCAAACAAAGAAGCTGAATGTTGAGGTATATCTTTTTCGAGACGAATCCCAATATAGTTTGATAAAGACTGTTCCAAGGTAAAGATCAAGATTGCTCCTAAAATATAAAACATAAATAGCTTATCTTTTAAAACGGTTGAATAAGTTTGAAACATTTCTACGGATGAAGATTTTTTCTTATGATGAGAAGACTTAGGTGAAGGCTCTGGTGAATAAGTTTCTGTGATGAAAAATACAGTCATAAAAACAGATAACAAAGTGACTAGTGAGATCCCAATAAATAATTCAAATAAGTAGTTTTTAAAAAGAAATGCCCCAACGATTCCACCAATTGCAGTTGATAAATTCCCTAACCAGTAGCTAATTGTAAATACGAGCTTTCTCGATTCAGAATTAGTAACATCAATCATCATAGCTTGTGCAGCTGGCTGAAACATGCCTCCACAAAACATATTAATGATGAAGAATGCTGCAGAAGTATAAGGAAGGTTAAACCAAGGGGAATTACAAAGTGCTATAAACAGATACGAAAGTAATAGTCCAATCTCAGAATAAATCATTATTTTTTTTCGCCCAATTTTATCTGAAATATGCCCTCCGATAAACCCTCCAAGGACCCCACTAATGACAATTATTATAAGAATAATAGCCGTTTTAGTAGCTCCGATATTTTGAGTAAAATAAATAGCCAGAAAAGGGATAACAGCCATAGAAATAAGACCGCCTAGAAATTGCATGACTAGGCGAAGTTTGATGTTGGGATGGATATCTCTCAATTTCATATAATCACTCCTATTTAATACTATATTGTCTACAGGTCCTGGCTGGGCAAAGGGGGAGAAGGCTTAGTTATTTTTGATAGGCCCAAATAATCTTAGAGCTTGTCTCGATATATCCTTCCGCATCACGTTTGTATATTCATCAATAAATGTTAAACGCATTCCGTTTAAGATGGATAAGTACGATTCAGCAATTAATGAAGGTGATTCTTCATAAAAGTAACCAAGCCTTTGACCTTCTTCAATAACCGGATAAATACTGTTTATAAATACTTTTACGAAATCATCTAGTTCTTTAAAAAGTTTTGGGAAACGATCAGGTCTTGCAAGAACCTGCTGAATGAGACGTAAGTATTCACTTTTCATTGAAAAAAGTTGTACATGACAATCTATCATTTCCTTCACAACTTCAAGAGGCTCACCTTTAAAGTGTTCTCCTATTTCAATAAAATAAGGTTTGATTTCCTTCAATGGCTCCAAAATAGCTGATTCATAAAGCGCTTCTTTTGAATCAAAATACGTAAATACGGTACCAAAACTAACACCAGCTTCTTTTGATATGTCGGCAACTTTTGTCTCCGCAAAACCAGTATCACTGTATAATTTAATGGCAGCGTTTAAGATAGTAGATCTTTTTCTTTTCTTTTTCTCATCATTAGTAAGTTTAGTTTCCATTTTAGATACTCCTTCCAAAATAAATGATTGATTGGTCAATCAAATTCTATTGTAATATGTTTCCATTGTCAATGTGTTTAAAGAATTTTTTGAATTTTATACCTAGTTATAACAGAAATACCTCAATGAAGGGCCATAGCAGTTAGATGATTAGAAATGAGGCAGCTTAATAATAATTCATCACTATCTGTAAACAGACCCTTGTCATTTCCGGATTGATATGGGTATAATAATCATCGAAAAGTTCATATGGAAAGAATGTAGGGGGGCTGGTAGTTGCCAGCTGAGATTGTGTCCGATAGACGCTGACCCTTTGAACCTGATTTGGCTCGTACCAGCGTAGGGAACATCTATTCAAAAAAGAAAATTTTTGATACTGATTGTAAAACGTCTGGGAGGAATCCTAGGCGTTTTTTATGTTTTCAGACTTTTGTTTCCCTCTGGTAAAGACATTCATTTATGAACACTTTCACACTACTTACTTGGAGGATTCAGCATGAAAAAATGGTTATTGGTCCTAATGGTTGCACTTTTTACATTAGTGGGCTGTAGCGAAAAAGAGGCTAAAAAGGATGCTAAAGGATTAACAAAAGTATCGGTAGTTCTTGATTGGACACCGAACACAAATCATACAGGTTTATATGTAGCTGAAAAACTTGGCTACTTTAAGGAACAAGGTTTAGATGTTGATATTTTATTACCTGGCGAAACGGGTGCAGATCAGCTTGTAGCATCAGGAAAGGCTCAGTTTGGCGTAAGCTATCAGGAAGGAATTACACAGGCGCGTGTGCAGGATGTACCATTAGTATCGATTGCAGCGATTATACAACATAATACTTCGGGTTTCGCATCTACCGCATCAAAAGGCATTACGTCACCAAAGGATTTTGAAGGGAAAACTTACGGTGGCTGGGGTGCACCGCTTGAAAAGGCTGTACTACAATCACTTATGCAAACAAAAAATGCGGATATTAATAAGTTAGATATCGTCAATGCAGGCGATTTAGATTTCTTCACTATGATGAAAAAAGATATTGATTTTGCGTGGATTTATTATGCATGGACAGGTATTGAAGCAGAACTTCGCGGCGAAAAGCTGAACATGCTTTATTTAACAGATTATAGTGAGCAATTAGATTATTACACACCTGTGCTTGCTACAAATGAAAAAATGATTCAGGATAATCCTGAGACGGTAAAAGCTTTTGTCGCTGCTGCAGCAAAGGGCTATGAATATGTAATAAAACACCCTAATGAGGCAGCTGATAGTTTACTAGAAGCGGTACCTGATTTAGATAAGAACCTTGTGCATAAAAGTCAGGAATGGCTAGCAGATAAGTATCAAGACGACGCTGCACAATGGGGCGAGCAAAAATTAGCTGTCTGGGAAAACTACGCGAAATGGATGGCCGATAACAAAGTTTTAGAGGGCGAATTTAACGCAAAACAAGCATTTACAAACGACTTTTTACCGAAAAAGGAGACAAAGTAATATGGCAAACTCTTTAATAAGTGTACAAATTATCCCGAAAACTGAAACATATGAAGATGTGATCCCGTTTGTCGATGCAGCGATTGCAGTGATCGACACTTCAGGGGTGAAATATGAAGTTCATCCATTAGAAACGACAATGGAAGGCGAGCTTACGACTTTGCTGCAAATTATTGAAAAAATGAATGCCAAGATGATCGAGCTTGGCGCAATCAATGTCATTACGCAAGTGAAAATTTTATATCAGCCATCCGGTATTACAATGGATACGCTAACGGAGAAATACAAGGGATGAAGCAGGCTGTTAAACAAGGAAGGACGATAATTTTTATCGCCTTCCTCTTATTCATATGGGAACTAATTGTCCGTTTTGCTGATATTCCACATTGGCTTTTGCCTGCACCGAGTGCCATTTTGAAAGAGGGCTTTCAATCGTATGAGATGTTTGTGCCGCATGCTTTAGCTACGATCCAATTAGCACTTCTTGGTCTTGCTATCGGGATATTATGTGGGCTAACAGTTGCGGTGCTATTACATCGTTTTACGTTTATAAGGGAGCTATTTTATCCTATTCTCATTATGTCGCAAAATGTCCCGGTACTTGTCCTAGCACCATTATTAATCATTTGGTTTGGCTTCGGTTTATTGCCAAAGCTCATTATTATTTGTCTCGTGTGCTTTTTCCCTATTGTTATTTCGGCAATGGACGGCTTTCGTCAAACTTCGCCTGAGCTAAAGCATTATTTTGAGATGATCGGTGCAACGAAAGCCCAAACCTTTTGGAAGTTAGAATGGCCTTATGCGTATCCAGCAATTTTTTCAGGCATAAAGATTGCTGCTACCTATAGCGTTATGGGGGCTGTTATTGCGGAATGGTTAGGAGCGAAAATGGGGATTGGCGTTTATATGACATTGGCACAATCTTCATTTCGAACGGATCGTGTATTTGTAGCGATTTTTGCCATCGTATTTTTAAGTTTATTATTATTTAGTGCTATTCGATTACTAGAAAAACTTGTTGTGAAGGGGAGAGGAAACTATGCTAAGCATTCAAAACATTGATAAATCCTTTGATTCCCTTCCAGTTATCCGTAATTTATCTTTTGAGGTGAAGGACGGGGAATTTGTGGCGATTATCGGTCCGTCTGGCAGTGGGAAAAGTACACTTTTTCAATTAATTGGTGGTGTTTCTTCTATTGATAAAGGTGCTATTTTATTAAACGGCACAGATATCCAGAAAAAAAGAGGAACGATTGGCTATATGCCTCAGCAGCCATGTTTATTACCGTGGCGGACGATCATAGAAAACGTCACGATGGTTGAGGAGCTCCATGGAAAACCTAATGTCAACGTTGCGAAGGAATGGTTACATAAAGTGGGGCTCGCAGCATTTGTAAATGCATTTCCTAATGAACTGTCGGGTGGTATGCAACAACGGGTATCGTTTATTCGTGCAATTGTCAGTAATAAACCTATTTTATGTTTAGATGAACCATTTTCTGCACTGGATGAGTTTACAAGGCTTGAAATGCAGGCGTGGCTATTATCGATTTGGGAGAAATATAGAAAATCTATATTGTTCGTTACACATAATATTGAGGAAGCTCTGTTTTTAGCTGATCGTATTATTGTACTCACAAAACGACCAGCGACGATGAAAAAGGAAATAATCGTACCTTTTGCAAGGCCACGACAAGAAGAAATCCGCCATTCCGCTTCATTTACGGCGTTGAAGCAACAATTATTCTCGTATTTAAAAGAAGAAAAGGATGAGGCGAATGTTGATTGATGCACATATTCATTTAGATCAGTATAAAAAAAACGACATACCTCCTTTGCTAGAAGAAGCGGAACATGTCATTGCCGTAAGCATGAATCTACCGTCATGTGAAAAGACGTTGAAGCTGTCGAAAGCCTATTCTAAAGTAAAGGCGGCGTTTGGCTTTCATCCTGAACAACCGTTACCTAGTAATGCGGAGGAAGAGGCATTATTCGATTGGATACGTCAACACGCTCATGACATGGTGGCAATTGGCGAGGTAGGGTTGCCTTATTATTTGAGGCAGGAGAAGGCTATTGATGATCGTGCGTATGAGGTGTTGCTAGAACGGTTTATTGTATTGGCAAAGGAATTAAACAAACCGATTGTGTTACATGCTGTTTATGAGGATGCTGCCATTGTTTGTGACCTGCTAGAAAAACATCATGTAAAGAAAGCGCATTTTCATTGGTTTAAAGGCGATGAGGAAGAGATTGAACGGATGATTCATAATGGGTATTTCATTTCTGTGACGCCTGATTGTACGTATGAGACTGAAATTCAAGATCTAATCAAAAAATACCCAATCGAGCTAATGATGGTAGAAACAGATGGACCTTGGCCATTCGAAGGTACTTTTAACAATAGACAAACATCCCCATGGATGATGGATCATTCCATGGAGGTTATTGCTTCGGTAAAGGGGCTTACAACAGAGGAAGCGGCGCGTATCATTACAAGAAATACGACAATATTTTATAATTTATAACAAAAAACACAGCTGTTCTTTTAAAGAGCAGCTGTGTTTTTTCAAATTTTCGATAGAGTTGAACGCGGTAAAAGCGCCCGAATCGCTATAGCTGAGCGAAGTGGAAGCATTAAATTGACAATATTTTCATTCTAAACTAACTTTTTTCATTTTCCAGAGAGCAGGTGATCGTGTTGAAAGATAGAATTTTAAAAGAATCAATAAGTGAAGCTGAACGAAAAGGATTCCGATTTACGATGGGGGATTTGGCAAAGCAACTAGGTATGAGCACGAAAACATTGTATAGTTACTATCCATCAAAGGAAGAATTACTCAACGACATGATTGATCTTACAATCCATGAATTGAAGTTGAAAGAAAATGAAATACTGCATGATTCATCGTTAAATCTTCTAGAAAAACTACAGAAATGTCTTGTATTAATTCCAGCTGATTTTACATTTGCTCAGCTCCAGTATTTAGAGGAGCTTCAACGCTATTATCCAAAGCAATGGGAAACAGTTGATCAATTTATTCAAGAACAATGGACAGGCATTATTTCGTTAATTGATGAAGGGATTGTCGCAAATCAAATACGTTCATTTAATAAAGAGATATTTATAGAAGTCGATATTGGTGGGCTTTATAGATTGATGGATCATGCATTCAAACGCAGAAATATGATTTCACTTCAGGATACTATGCAGGAAATGGTGGACATTCTTATGCTTGGTATTCTTAATGGTAACGTTCATGAAGAAAATTAAATGGGGGCTGTAAATGAGTAAAACTTTAAAAATACTATTTTTATGTACAGACTTCTTTTTTATACTGTATTGGCTTGTCACTTTTTTTCATTTGATTCCAGAAGAGTATTTATATAAGGATTATCAAAATGAATTATTAGTAATATGGAATTGGTCGTTTTTCCCGCTAGATATTTTAACTTCTTTCAGCGGGTGTTTGGACACCCGCTGAAAGAAGTTAAAGCCTCCGGCGGATGTCACGGAATCGGAAAGGAGTTCTTTGTTCAAGCACAAAGCCGATTCCAGACGCAATTATGCGAGGCATAATTGATTTTCAGTTACTGGTTTTATTAGTCTCTGTCTATTTAAAATAAAAAATGAAAAGTGGAGAGCTTTTGCCTTAGTATTTTTAACACTTACAAGTTGTTCTGGATTACAGGCGATTGCTTTTTGGACAATAAAACTTGATTTTGATCTTACGTGGTGGATACCAAACCTTTTTCTATTACTATATCCGTTGTACTTTATTCCAAAACTTATTAGTTCTAAACATCAAAATGTCTCATTACAAGCAAAACACAACCACTAACAATCCTCAATGTGGTTGTGTTTTTTGTGCTTTGTAAAATTTTGTTCAATGCTTTCTTTTTTCGTTTTCGTTACACGCTCATGTGTACTGAAAGAGGAAGTTTGACGATTTTTTTCAACGTCCTTCCCTTTAGTGCGCTTTACATGCATACGTTTCTTTTTTGCATTTGAGTTTGTCATGTTTTCTTACCCCCAACTGTCGTTTGTAAATATAGTACCTAATAAGGAAGAAAAAGTAAAACCTCGTAAGTGTTAACTTACGAGGCGGTTGTCGTATTATTAGTGAGATACGTCCTGCACAGAAATACCCGTGTTCGCTTTAACATCGACTTCACGATATTTCTTATCATCTTTTTCCTTAGAAAGCATTGTTCCGATGAAGCCGCCTAGGAAGCCAAGTGGAACAGAGATGATTGCTGGGTTCGTTAACATAATTAACGGATCACCTACGAAAATTGCTTTTCCTTCAACTGGATTCCAAATATTTGGTGAAACAGCAACAAGAGCTAAAGCAGAGATTAGACCTGTTAACATTGCCGTTATAGCACCAGCTGTATTAAAGCGTTTCCAGTAGATCGTATAGATGATTACAGGTAAGTTAGCTGAACCTGCAATACAGAATGCTAGTGATACTAAGAATGCTACGTTTAATGTTTGTGCACCAAGTGCTAAAAGGATTGAAATAACAGCGATTGTGATGGAACCGATACGAGCTGCAAGTACTTGCTCTTTTTCTGTAATTTTGCCCTTTTTAATAATTTGACCGTAAATATCATGTGATAGGGCAGATGCGCCAGAAAGTACAAGACCAGCTACTACCGCTAAGATTGTTGCGAATGCTACCGCACATACGAATGAGAATAGAATGTCGCCACCAAGTGCTTCCGCAAGAAGTGGAGCCGCCATGTTACCAGCAGCGTTTGCAGCAATAATATCTTCTTTACCAACGAATTTAGCTGCACCGAAGCCTAAGAAGATTGTAAGAATGTAGAAGATACCTACAATCCAAGTAGCCCAGATAACTGATGAACGAGCTGTTTTCGCATCTTTTACTGTAAAGAAGCGCATTAGGATATGTGGAAGACCAGCTGTACCTAATACTAAAGCGATTAACATTGAAATAGTATCAATACCATTTGTATATTTAAGACCTGGATTCAAATAAGCTGCACCGCTATCAGTTGCAGTTCCCATTTCTTTGAACATCGTTGCAATGCTAAAGCCGAATTCTTTTAATACTAGGAATGAAATAATAACTGTACCTAACATTAAAAGACAAGCCTTAATAATTTGTACCCAAGATGTTGCAGTCATACCACCGAATAGTACGTATGTCGTCATCATAAAACCAACGATTAAAACTGCAATCCAATAATCAATTCCTAAAAGTAATTGAATAAGTGCTCCTGCACCAACTAGTTGTGCAATCATGTAGAATAATACAATTGTAATAGTGCTTAAAGCTGCTGTAGCACGAACTTTAGCGCTATCAAAACGTGCTGTTATCATGTCAGCTAATGTGAATTTACCAAGATTACGTAATGGCTCAGCGACGATGTATAGAACCACTAAGTAAGCTACTAAATAACCGATAGAGAAGAAGAATCCATCAAATCCAAATAATGCAACTGCACCGGCGATTCCTAAGAAAGATGCTGCTGATAAGTAGTCACCTGCGATGGCTAGTCCATTTTGCCAGCCTGTTAACCCTCCGCCTGCAGTGTAGAAATCACTTGCAGATGAAGTTCGTTTTGATGCCCACCATGTAATAACTAATGTTAAACCTACAATGGATACGAAGAAGAATATGGCTGTTAAACTCATCCCGTTATTCATCGGCTGCCACCTCCATTCTCGTACTCAGCAATAATTGCCTTTGCTTCTTTATCAAAGCTATTCGCTTTTGCTACATATAAATGACAAAATGACCAAGTCATGATGAAAAGTCCTGCTGAATAAACCCACACCCAAGTGATTTCCCCAAATGCCTTTTGGTGTAGTATTTTCGTGTACGAAGTCAGAACCGGTAGCAACATATATGCTGCTAAGAAGATCGCGGTCATTAACCAAAGAAATGAATTCTTCCTTCGAACAAGCGCTTTAAATGATTCTTGATTTGCAATCGCGTCATAGTCAATCACGACACTTTTGCTAGCTTTATTGTTCCCCATTAACATTCCCCATTTTGTGTTTATTTTTACTGCTTAAAGACTTGATTTTGCTAGATTAGTGAATTCACATCTTCATTTTATGAGAGAGTTCACAAAATTGCAATACATTTCAGAAAAATTATGAAAAAATAATTTTCGTGAAAAAAAGTCTCGAAAGAGAATATACGTAACAAAGCTAAGAAATAAAGGGGTTTTAGAAAATTCTGATAAATATACAGAGGTAGGTCAATTCTAGATTTCCGAGCGAGGAATATGGAAAAAAATTAGAAAAAGAAATGGTTTTTTTTGAAAAATAAACACTGTTTAATTAGTGAAAATCATTTTTTTTCTCATTTTTTTTGAAAGAGAATAGTATTGCTAGATAAGTAAATTGGGAAATATTTCGAAAGAAAACATAAAAAAACTCGATGAAAAATCGAGTTTTTTTATTAATATGGATAGGATGATTGATAGATATTTTTTCAATAATTTGGATGTTAGGAATGGGTCAGTGAGAGATATCAGAAACCGATACACCAGTGTTTGCTTTAACGCGAATTTCCTTGTAAATACGTTCTGCTTCTTCCTGTGGTACTTTACTAGAAGAAAGAACGGACCCTAAATAGCCTGCGATAAAGCCAAGCGGAATCGTAATAACCGCTGGAACGGCTAATGGAACGAGAGGATTACCAACAAAAATGGCTGTACCTTCAACAGGACTCCATACATTTGGCCCCATAGCACCTAACACTAAACAAGATACTAAACCAGTAACCATCGCTGCTATTGCACCCGTTGAGTTGAATTTTTTCCAGTAAATTGTGTAAAGAATAACTGGTAAGTTTGCTGAAGCACCGATACAAAATGCAAAGGATACTAAAAATGATACATTCAGGTTTTGCGCAAATAACGCAAGGATAATAGATACAATAGCAATAGAAATAGAGCCAGTACGAGCTGCTACAACTTGTTGCTTTTCTGTTAATTTACCACCTTTAATGATTTCACCATAAATATCGTGAGAGATGGCAGAAGCTCCTGTTAAAACTAAGCCCGAAACTACCGCTAAAATTGTTGCGAATGCTACTGCACCGATAAATGCCATTAACACATCACCGCCCAAATAATTAGCAAGTAGAGGGGCTGCAGTGTTACCAGCTTTACTTTCAGCAAGAATTTTATCGATCCCTACAAAATTTAATGCACCAAAGCCTAAGAAAATAGTTAGTGAGAAGAAAATAGCTGTAATCCAAGTTGTCCATGAAATAGAAGAACGCGCAGTTTTAGCATCTTTCACTGTAAAGAAGCGCATTAAAATATGTGGTAACCCAGATGTCCCTAATACAAGTGCCATCATCATTGAAACGGAATCGATTGTACTTGTATATTTAATCCCTGGAACAAGGAATTTCTCACCATGATCTGTGGCAATCGTATCAAACATTTTCAGTAGAGAGAAATCAAACTTAATTAATACTAATGTAGCTAATACGCCTGTCCCGAATAAAAGAAGGCTAGCTTTAATAATTTGGACCCAAGAAGTAGCTGTCATTCCACCGAATAAAACATAAGTAGTCATCATGACACCTACGATTAAAACTGCAATCCAGTACTCAATACCAAATAATAGTTTAATAAGAGCACCTGCACCTACTAATTGTGCAATCATATAAAGAATGACGATAATAATTGTTCCAGACGCCGCAACGCCACGAATGCGTTTTTCATTAAAGCGGGCAGTAAGCATATCTGCTAAAGTATATCGACCTAAGTTACGCATAGGTTCTGCAATTACATAAAGAAGAACTAAGTTAGCCACTACATAGCCTACGGAGAAGAAGAAACCATCGAAACCAGTTAATGCAATCGCTCCGGACACCCCTAGAAATGCAGCAGCTGATAAATAGTCACCAGCGATCGCAAAGCCGTTTTGCCAACCTTTAAGACCTCCACCAGCTGTATAGAAATCAGATGCAGAAGACGTCCGCTTCGCTGCGATATATGTTACTACTAGTGTTAAACCAACGATTGCTAAGAAGAAACCAACGGATACTAAGTTCATTTATTTTCCACCTTTCGCCTGATACTCAGCTAGTACTGCTGCGGCAGCCTTATCGAATGAAGCTGCTTTTTTTACATATACTGTACAAAGAACAATTGTCATAATGAATAATCCAGCTGAATAAACCCAAACTCCCGTAATATTTCCGATGAATTTTTGTTGTAGTACAGGTTGGAAAGCAAGGATAGGCAATAAAATATAAAGTAATAAAAAAATTGCTGTGATCGAGAAAAGGAAGGTATTCTTCTTTTTTACGAACTTGTTGAACGATTCCATAGCTTCAATTGCATTATAATCAATTGATTCTATATTTTTGTGTTCAGAAACATTTGCCATTATTATTCCCCCTAAAGTGATATATTTCTGTTTTAGACGACATATTTCTTTTCTATTCGCCGTTATATTCACTTATTTTATGGGGTATATTCTTATAATGCAATACTAAATTTTGAGTTTTTATAATTTTTAATCATTTCTAGAATACGGAAATAACATAGAAATAATAAGGGTTTAGTAGAAAAAAACCGCATGAAAGAGAATGGTGTTGTCTATAAGAATAATATTCCTATAATAGTTTAATAATGATAATTTTGAATGTGGTAGAAAATTTGAGTGTGAAAGAGAATTTTTAAGTGGTTTATTATTCCATCATCAGATGAGGAGGGGCATAGAAAGTAATGAAATGTTGTTATATAACAAACGTTTTAACTCTTGGGAAATAACCAAAATAGTAAAAAACAGCTTTGAAAAATTTTTAAAAAAAGTGTGAATTATCTGGAATGCAAAGGAGGTTAAATATACTAAAATTGTATAACATACATAGAATGGATATAAAATGTGAAATGATAAGCTCATATCTTGTATTAAGCAACTTTAATTTATACAATTAACTACGATGGTAAATGGAAGGGAAGTGAGCAAATAAATGAAAAAGAAAAGTGTCATGCTCGTATTGATACTAACATTAAGTAGCATACTTGCTGCTTGTGGAAGCTATAAATTTGAACCAGAAATGAAAGTAGAAGTACAGGATTTTTCGGTAACAAACCAAAATAATGAAAAGGTTAGCCTAAATGACTTAAAAGGTAAGCCATGGTTAGCGATGTTCATCTTTACTAATTGTAATACTATTTGTCCACCAATGACGTATAACATGACAGAGGTTCAAAAGGCGCTTAAAGATAAAGGTCTGGAAGACTATCAAATTGTAGCTTTTAGTGTTGATCCTGAGGTTGATAAGCCAGAAGTTTTAACGAATTATTTGAAAACGTATTCAGTGCCCGATGCAAGCAAATGGCAGCTATTAACTGGCTATGAACAAAAGTATATTGAACAGTTTGCGAGGAAATCGTTTAATTCATTAGTAAAGAACGACCCGAATTCTGACCAAGTCGTACATATGTCAAGTTACTACTTAGTGGATGCCGATGGTATGGTCGTGAAGGATTATGACGGTACTACAGATGTACCAGTTGAGACGATCGTGGCAGATATGAAGGCCTTAACTAAATAAAAAACAATAACTCAGGAGTTCGAAGGAACTTCTGAGTTATTTTTTAGCCCTCTCATCAACTAGATGAAGTGGCAACTAATTTATTGAATTAATAGGATTGAACAATACGGTCATTCACAAAAGTGAGCTTCAGGAAGCCCACTTCTTCAGAGGTGGGAGGAATGGAGTGCTTTTTTCTTTATAGAACATATGTTTATATTATATATTGTGAATAATCAAAAAACAAAGGGGTGGCGGGTAATGACGAAATGGAGGAAAGATTGTTTTATTATAGAACTCAAGTTACTTCTAGATACATGGCAAAAGGACATCCTATTAAAACGTTTTGAGATTGTCCGTACACTCTATAACACAACTTTGTCTAATGCAATAAAACAATATACTTTAATGCAAGAATCAAAACACTATCGAAAACAATTACGTTGCTACCAAAAAGCGAAAAAATTGAATGATTCAAAAGAATTGAAGCAGACCGCAAAAGAATTAGAGTACATTCGTCAATCTTTTGGATTAAGTGAATATCAACTGCATGCGTATATTAAAAAGCATCAACATAACTATAAAAAACATATAGATAGCAATACTTCTCAGAAAATCGCCTCGAGATGTTCTATTTAAAGGGAGCAAAGCACACTTTAAACGTTACGGAATGCTTCGTTCTGTCGAAGGGAAATCGAATAAAGCAGGCATTCGATTTAAAGAGAATATGGTCTATTGGAATGGATTAACCCTTCCTGTTCGTTTTCGCAAACAAGATTTGTTTGTAAAAGAATCCCTTGCTCTTCATACTATTAAATATTGTCGTTTAGTTAAAAAAATGATTCGTGGCAACCATACTTTTTACGTACAACTTGTGATGGATGGGATTCCTCCTGCAAAGAGAATTCCATCAACAGGGGCCTTTCGGCATGCCTATCAAAAACAAAAACGAATAGGCATTGACATTGGTCCTTCTACCATTGCGGTTGTTTCAGGAGAAACCGTTTTCATCCAACAACTTGCGCCAGAAGAACCTTTACTAGAGAAACAAAAAAGACGTTTATTACGCAAATTGGATAGAAGCCGTAGAAGTACCAATCCTAACAATTTCAACAAGGATGATACTTTAAAACATGGCGTCAAACTCCGTTGGACATCTAGTAAAAACTATCAAAAAACAAAAAAACAACTAAAAGAATTATATAGAAAGAAAGCTTCCTACATCAAAGAAACACATGGTGCGTTGGCAAATAAAATCTTGTCTCTCGGCGATGAAGTGTACATCGAAACCATGCATTTTAAAGGATTGGCAAGACGTACAAAAGAAACCAAAACAAATATACAAGGCAAATTCCAATCCAAAAAGCGTTTTGGAAAAAGCATTGGGCATCATGCCCCGGCCATGTTAGTGGAAATTATCAATCAAAAGTTAGGTTACACAAAACAAACGATACAGAAAGTAAATACGATCACTTTTAGAGCCAGTCAGTATAACCATGTGACAGATCGTTATGAAAAGAAAAAACTCCATCAACGTTGGTGTCAAATTGGCAGTCATCTCGTACAACGAGATTTATATAGTGCGTTTTTACTGATGAATAGTGAACCAAACTTACAAAATACTAATCAAGACTTATGCAATAAAACGTTTACTACTTTTTTAGCGTTACACAATCAACATATAGAAGACTTAAGACAAGTAAAGAAAACATTCCCTCTTAGCATGGGTATCAAACAAATCAAGTGAGGGATATTCCTCCGTAGGTAGAGCTACCTGCCTTCGTTAAAACTTATTGCCAACACAACATCGGTTGTGTAAATAAGAAAGTCTTATAGAACAGAAGATAAATCAAAGATGTTGTACACAGGACATGACAATACCATCTGTGGAGAGCTTTGTAACGCTTCTCTTAAGTATATAAGAACCCTACTGCTTTAGCTGTGGGAGTAGTCAGTTAATTTATTTAACATGTTATTTCTCCTCTACTTTACATATTCATTGTATGAAAGAGAAAATCTACATGTGTATTTTAAAAAATAAAATAATTTGAGATTTTCTCATTTTTATTTTTTTACCATTGGACTTGTACCTCCTTATTTAATAAGGAAAAGTATACCATGTAATTAACTGAATAGACTATTTTTTCTGAAAAATAAAACGATCTCCTTCGTGTATGAAAAGGCAACCGCTTCGTGTGACGTAACTAATCACAAATGGAGTGGCTTTTTTTATGGACGATTTAAAGAAAGAACAGTTAGAGCAGCAAAATGCTAGGTGAAATAGTACCCAATCTCTCGTAGCTCGCATTTATATTTTTTTAATCGATAATTTTATTATGTCTACTATAAATAAAACTTCATTAATGATTAATGGTTTTTTTAAAATGTATTTTTTTCCAAACATGTATATATTTAATTTAGCCAGCTTATATATTATTAGAAAGATATACCTTCTGGCAGTCGATTATAGGCAAAATTTATTCCGAGGTATGGCAGCAGCAATCGCAACGGAAACATCTTGAAGCTGTGAGGAAGGGAATACCATCATGTTCAATACAGGTGAAACTGCTACAAAAAACAGTCGTTTGCAATGCATATAAATTTCTATTATTTTGCCAGGATCAAAGGCTTCTTGATAACGTGTATCGACAAAAGTGAAGTAAAAAAATGTAACTCTAAAATATACGACAATCGTTGTTTATTTTAGAGTTACTTGACGTTGACCAAAAACGATATGAAGGGATGAAATAAATGAAAAAGCTTATCGAATTTATAAACGTAACGAAAGAATACAAAATAGGAGAAGTCCCAATCAAGGCTCTTGATGGTGTTGGTTTTTCCATTTATGAAGGGGAATTTGTCGTTATACTGGGTGCAAGTGGGGCGGGTAAAAGTACGATTCTGAATATTCTTGGTGGTATGGACACGGCTACCTCAGGTCAAGTATTTGTTGGGAATCAAGAAATAACAAGATTGAATGACAAAAAGTTAACAGACTATCGTGGTGAGAAAATTGGTTTTGTTTTTCAATTCTATAACTTAATTCCGAATTTAAACGCGCTCGAGAATGTTGAATTTGCTACTGAAGTATGTAAACACCCTCTGGATGCAAAGGAGATTTTACATCAAGTCGGATTAGAAAATCGTCTCAAAAATTTCCCTTCACAACTTTCTGGTGGCGAACAGCAAAGAGTTGCTATAGCTAGAGCGGTTGCAAAAAATCCGTTGCTTTTACTTTGTGATGAACCAACCGGCGCTTTAGATTATGTAACTGGTAAGTCCGTATTAAAGACTTTGCAAGATTTAAACAGAGAAACGAAGAAATGCGTTGTTTTGGTCACACATAATTCAGCAATTGCTCCTATGGCAGACAAAATTATTAAAGTTAAAAGCGGATTCATCGAAAGCGTCACGATCAATAATGAAAAACAAAGTGTTGAAGGGATTGAGTGGTAAACATGAAATTGTTTTTAAAATTATTGAGGGACATCAAACAATCTATGGGGCAATTTTTAGCCATAGTAATTATTATCGCAGTTGGTGCTTTTTTCTATGCGGGACTAGTAACGTATAGCACTAATCTAAGTGCTTATACGAAGGATTACTTCCAAAAGCATCATTTAAGCGATTTAAATGTGTATTACAGTCACCTTTCTAAAAATGATGTGACGCGTTTGAGTAAAATTGAAGGGATCCATAAAATTGAAGGACGTTACACCTTTGATGGAACGCAAGCCTTTGAAGATTACAAAACTACATTAAAAATTCATTCGATCCCTGAAAACAATGAAATAAATACGCCTACTATCATTGAAGGGAATATCCCATTAAACAAGGGTGAGATTTTATTAGATTCTCACTATGCAAAAGAACATCATTATCGTGTTGGCGATCAATTCACAATCAAGGCGAATGACAAAAATTTTGATTTTACAATTAGTGGATTAGGTGAGAATGTAGAATATGCAAAAAAGAACGAAATTCAAGACCATAAAACTTATGGGGTAGCTTATATTGCCGAAGAGACATTACCTCAAATTTTAAATGGCTTTTATTATAATGAGGTCCTCATTGATGCTAAAAAAGGGTATGATATTGAACAATTAGGCAAATCAATTGAGGTACAATCTAAACAGCTTAGTTATTTAGATCAAGTAAACAAGGAACGGACTTTGAATTATTCTAAAATCAATCAAACGATAAATAATAATAACTTAATGAGTAAGGTTATACCTTTAGTACTCTTTTTGATTGAAGCGGTTATCCTTTTTCTAGTCATGTCGAGGACAATCGATTCTCAAAGAATTCAGGTTGGTATTATGAAGGCTTTAGGTGTGAAAAATAGCAACATCATGCTTCACTATATGGGATACCCTGTGCTTGCAAGTATACTAGGCTCAATCATTGGCTGTGTTATGGCCGCTTTTGTTTTTATCCCTTTAGTAACGGCATCATGCGCGAGAGCCTATTCTTTACCTGACATTAAATTCTCACTCTCTCTATTTTCAATCATTCCTCCGATTATTTTCTCAAGTGCTTTTGGAGTTCTAGCATGTTACTTAAGCGGTAGAGCTATATTAAAAGAACGTGCAGCACAAGCTATGCGTCCTAAACCGCCAAAGAAGATGAAAAAGCTATTGATAGAAAGAGTTCCAGGCTTCTGGAGTTCTATTTCCTACAGTAATAAACTCATATTAAGAAATATATTTTTAAATAAACAGAAGGCTTTAGCGAGTTCAATTGGTGTTGTTGTTAGCACGGTTTTACTGATTACTGCTTTTGGTACTCAAGCATCCTTGCTAAAAGTAGCTAATCAAATTGAAGAAGTTTATACGTATGATCTAAAAGTAGATTATACGATCGGTACATCTCCTAATATGATAAAACAACCTCCTGGTATGAAAGAAAGTTATTTTTTATCGACTTTTCCTATTGAAATCATCAAAGATAATGAAAAAGAAAATACTACTTTAATTGTTACTGAAGAAGATAACAATCTCATTCATTTCTTTGATGAAAAGAACGATAACATCCCTTTAGAAAATAACGGTTTACTTGTACCCAAATCTTACGCGGATCAATACCATATTTCAAAAGGGGATTTTATCAAAATAAAGTTCACAGCGCCAGAGCTTAAAAATACTACTGTAGATATGAAAGTTTTAAATATATCTACACAATACTCGAATCCATCATTTTATAGTACACCAGAGTACTTAAAGAGCTTTAACATAGACTACAATCCAACCTCGCTTTTAGTTCAAGCAAATAGCGCGGCGGATCTTATGAACGTTCGTAACTTTTTTGAACAAGATCGTTATGTAGATACAATTGCTGATAAAAATGATTTGAAAAAATCAGCACAATACATTGTGAAACAAAACAGTTTTGTTTTTATCATGTTCATCACAAGTGCGATCATACTTTCCTTTGGCGCTATCTATACGATATCTTCCATAAACATCTATGAAAGGAATAGTGAGCTTGCAACGCTTAAGGTACTAGGCTATCAAAAAAATAAAATAAACAAACTAATATTTTTGGAAAACATCATATTAACTTCATTCGCGGTTATTGTGGCTTTGCCAATCAGTGGTTATGTTTATAAAATTATTGTAAAGGCTCTATCAAGTACTCATCAGCAAATCCCTGATAAATTAAATATTTTAATCATTTTGGTTTCTGTATTGCTTGCATTCTTACTGACGATTGTTTCTAATTTACTTCTTAGAAGAAAAGTTACGAAAATCAATATGATTGAATCGTTAAAAAGTGTGGAATAGGCCTTTTAAGATGATCAGACAAAATAGTATTTTTCCCCTTGATGCGAAGATAACTCATCTTTCGAAACATGCGAATGAGGGTCTAAAAAGTTTTGTCTTGTTAAACTTATGCCTGCGTTCGTTTAAGTACATTTCTTCATGAACTTATTAATATTAAAGCTGTCTTATTGCCATATACAAACCCCTTGAATGTGGGGTTTGTATATGGCAATAGAATCGGACAGTTATTTAAGTATGCTATGTTTTGAGGTTTAGAATTTAATTGAGTATGATTAAAAACACTTAAAGAATATGGTAGAATAAAAACGGAATTAAAAAGGTGTAATTTAACAATAAAAGAAATATTTATACTAAAATTTAAAACAGTATATTTGAATTGGAGAACCTTAATGAAGTCGATATTAATTAATAACTAGTACTCCGAAACCTCCTAAAAATGCTTGTTATTTTTGTAAACGAAAAGCAGCTGATTTAAGAAATTACCGGAATGAAAGAACTGAAAAAATTAAGGTATGTTATCTATGTGTTGAATATGCTGAAAGACGTGCCTATCGTAAATAAATCTTGCTGCTTTTGGGATTAAAACAAGGGTAATAAAAATTGTATAAATAGATTGTAGGATTGAACAAAGACCTATTACTCCCTTTTAATTAAATCAATTACTTCTAATTCCACTACGATCAATATTTGAACAATATATCGGAATATAGTATGTAATTTTTGGTATAATTACATATAACTATTTATATTAAGGAGTGACTATATGAAAAAATTACTTATAGTAACAAGTTATTTAGGCTTTTTTATATTAGGAGGATTAACATTTACATACCTCTCAACAAAGGAAGCGGCTAGCAATTTGAAAAAGATTAGCGTATTTCAGGATACAATCAATTACTATTTTGATAAGGTTGAAAAAAAACCACAAGCGGGTCAATCTGGCTTTATTTATGAAGGTACTACTTATGTGCCAATGCGTTTTGTTGCTGAATCATTAGGGAAAAAAGTGACATGGGATGGAAAATCAAAGTCCGTTTATATTGGTGATGTTCCAAAATTCGTCGCTTTAAAAGATGTAAAACCTATTGGGAGTGATGAGGATCACTTCTTCCATAACCCAAGCTCTATTGTAATCAGTACCGGAGAAAAGTTTGAACGATCCTATCAACTTGGTGGATATCATGGTGGAGGGGCTGTACAAGATCATACAGTTGAATACTTAGCAAATGGAAATTACAAAGGATTCGAAACGTATTTAGCACCAGTTAAAAAGTTATCGGCGGGCTCTTTCGGGGTAGGTTATATGAAAATTTATGCAGATAATAAATTGATTTATGATAGTGGATCGATAAAAGAAAAGGTAAAGGTTAATGTTAATTTAGAAGGTATTTCAAAAGTGAAGATTGAAATTGAAGGCGGTGGCTTAGGTATAGTAGATCCTAAATTTATTCAATAATTGTACAAAGTAAATATAGAAGAATCTGAAGTCAATACAGCACGTGTTCAGTGATAAAAAAGAAAGAACGAGGAGACTCACTCATATGTTCTTTCTTTTTTTGCTTTACGTCTCGTAAAACATATAATTATCAACCTTGTTTGGGTACTACTACCATATATCTTGACTTGTCCAAATCTGACGATGAAAAGGCGAAAGTACTGCGAAACAAGGCAGCATATCATACGATCTTAATCTTATATTTGTCGATTATAATCGAATACCTTGTATCAGAGCTCACTTCTATAAAAATTGATCATATATTTACTATCTACGCCATTTTGGTTATTAGTTATACAATGAACCTGTTGGTTTTGACAAAAAAAGAATAAAAGACAACTACTTTGTAATATTAAAGATAAGTTACTGTTTTTGTTATAAAAACAGTAACTTATCTTGTCGTACACTATAGGATAATTAGTACTTCACTTATTTATAAGTGGTGTACTTTTTTGTTTTGTAAGTTGGTGTATTCATTAATGGGTTGGGTGGGGCTTGTGTCACTGATCATGTGTTGGATGCTATGCAAAAATTCCTCAATCAGAAAAAAGCAAGAACTATGAAATATAGGAAAGCATCGTTCTAGATTAATGCTTGTTGTGTTGCTTTAGATTAAAGAAATTTATGGTAATAATACTTCTTGCATCAATTTAGATTTTTAGTTAGAATGGTAGATAGTTAGATAATCTAATTAAAAGGTGATTAAATGACAAAATTTAAAAAAATGTTCACTAATGAAGATGATTTACCAGTATTAGGCCTAGAGCCGTATATCGAGCTGATTCAAACGACTTCTTCAGGTAATACGGATAAAGAAGATGCAAAATTAGGATTAATGTTATTGTGGTTAAGTGACTACGTTTTAGATGAAATGGATATTGAACTGGCTCCTTTCGGAATTACAGAAAGTAAATTAGACTTACTAATATTACTTACACTTCATGGTGAAAGACGAGCGACTCCTTCTGCTATAGCTGAACGATTAGGGATTACGAGGGCGTCGGCAACTTCCATGATAGATTGGTTAGAAAAGAGAAATCTTGTCGTACGGAATCATAGTAAAGAAGATCGTAGGAAAATTTATGTGAGTTTAACAGATGAAGGTCGTACTTTTGTTGCTGAGATTTTGCCAACTTATTGGTCGTCTTGTGCTTCTAACATGATTGATTTGGAACCCGATGAACGAAAAGTCTTTGAGAAGCTGGTTAATAAATTATTAACATCTATACAAAGAAAACTTGAGGTGGAACGTTAAACTGTAGCTTTGTTGATGCAGTTTAATTTTTTTAATCATTTAATTAGATTATCTAACTATAAGTTAATCAAATTAAAAAGGGTGATTTATTGTATGAACAAAGCAATTACAGGAAACCAAGTAAATTATTCTCTGATGACTATTATTTTATCTTGGTCAGGGATGGTAGTTATGTCTAGTTTATATTTAACAATACCTCTTATTAGTCTTTTCAGTGATTATTTTCATATTTCATTGTCCAAAGCAGGCATCACTTCAAGTATTTTTTCAATTGGATTTGCTACAGGGTGTTTTTTCTATGGAGCTATATCAGAAAAATATGGACGAAAAAATGTGATCGTTATGGGACTTTTTTCATTAAGTATTATAACGTTGCTACTAGGAATGGTTACTGATTTTTCTTTAATTCTACTACTAAGAGGGTTACAGGGACTTGCGGCGGCTACATTTTCACCAGTAGCACTTGCATATACTCTTGAGGTATTTCCAAATGATAAAAAAGTAGGAGCAGTTGGTTTTATAAGCACAGGATTTCTTGTAGCTGGAATTGTAGGTCAGGTATTTAGCGGATATGTTAGTGAACATACTCATTGGCATGTAATATTTTATGTTCTTTCTATAGTATATATTTTTACTGCCTTTCTAGTATCGTGGTTTATACCAAAAGGGGTGGCTCATAACCAAACCAAAAATATATGGGAACCCATGAAAAAGATTGGTACTATTTTCACCAATGGAAATTTAATATTCAGCTATATGATTGCATTCGTTTTATTAATGTCTTTTGTCAGTATGTATATTATTTTGGGTGAGTATCTTACGAGCGCTTCTTTCGGAATGAGTAGTCAGAAACTAATTTACATTCGATCTTTTGGTATTTTAGGAATGATAATGTCACCTTTTGCAGGAAAACTAGCAAAACGATTCAATGTGTTGTTTGTACTTAAAGTTGCCTTGACTCTTTCGATTATCGCACTAATCATGATGAGCGTTACTTCAAACATAATTGGATTAACCATCATTAGTATCATATTTGTTAGTGGGATTTCTCTTGCTGTCCCTTCATTAGTGACACTTGTTAGTCAATTAGGCTGGAAAATGGGTGGCATTGCAGTCTCTATGTATACGGTTATTTTATTTGCTGGAACAAGTGTTGCGCCCATTATATCTGTTTACTTTATGAAAATTGGTAGCTTTACAGTAGTCTTCATTCTTCTTGCTACAACACTTAGTATCGGATTAGTTTCTGCAATGATGATAAAAATGCAAACTAAGCAAAGTCTAAATTGATTATTGATGGACCATTAGCATCAAATAGAAGAAGACCAGCCAAGCTAATCGATATGCCTTCCGAAAAATATCGATTTTCAATAATGGAGACTTACCTTTATTAACATGACATTTTACTGAAATTCAATATAATAAATAAACCTAAAAACTGGTTAGATAAATCTAACCAGTTTTTTCAAAAAAAGTATAGTCTCGAAATCTAACTTTTAATTGGCACCCAAAGTTCAACTTCAGCATTCATTGGGTTTCCATTTATAAGAACTTCCAGAATTTTCTCGCCGTTAAATTTTGAAACATCGTCTTTATTTGAAAAAAACTCATTTTCAAGTTTATCAAACAAGAGCCTTGAAACCCCATCATGTGTAGCAAGTACTACATAAGATTGTGAAGATATTTCTAAATTTTCATATCCGTCTTTATAATCATCAGATACTACACCTGCAAAGTATTTTATTCCGTTTTCTATGGGAATAATAACTGCATAACCTTTTTTATCAGTTGAGATAGGCATAAGTTCTTTCATCATGCCCTGATTAAACAATTCCTTATAGAATTTTGTTTTTTCTTTTGAGTAATTTTCATCATTTACTCCTTGACCTTGTATCTCAATACTTCTACCAATTAATTTAAATGTTTCTCTGCTTTTGATTTTCATAATCATGAACTTCCTTTGGTTTATGCTATAATCTTATCAAAGACAATATGACAACTGTATGTCATATTAATAAAGGGATTTATGAGGGAGATTTTATGAAAATAGATAGGCATTTAGGAATAATTTCTTACCTAATTGATCATAAAAAAACAACAGCTAAAGAATTGGCTGAAAAATACAATGTAAACATACGAACAATTATGCGAGATATAGATGACCTTACATTGTCTGGATTACCACTGTATTGTGTAAAAGGTAAAAATGGTGGTATATATTTGATGGATTCAGTTGAATTAAATAAACCTCCGATGTCGAAATCGGAGTTGATGTCTATTGAAACAAGTTTGAAAAGTAGGTTACAAGTACTAGATGATAACTCGACGTTTAATGCAATATTAAAGTTAAATAAAATTGGAGAAACTCCAGATTTTGAAATAGACCTCTCTCTTTCGAAAGGAAATACGGAACTAAGAAAACTGGTTTTGGATTTACTTTCAATAATACGAAAAAATGAATTAATTAGTTTTAACTATATAAATTCAAAAGGTGAAGAATCAATAAAGACCACTGAGCCATATAGAGTTGTATATAAAGACAGAAGCTGGTACATGGATGCTTATTGTTATTCCACAGAACAATTCAAAATCTATAAACTTGCAAGAATATCAAACCTTAGTATTGTAGGTACCTTCTCAAAAAGAGAGTATCGACCACTATCTTATAATGGTGGTGAATGGATGGAGAAAGAGAAAGTACCAGTTACTCTATTAGTAAATAAATTAGTTATTGATAAATTTTTTGAATTACTAGGAAGAGAAAGCATTAAGAATGTAGATGATACGTGGTATTCTGTAATCTATCCTCTTAATGATAATGTATTAGGATATAATACTCTCCTTAGTTATGGTAAATTCGTTGAAGTTGTATCGCCTACTTCATATATTAATAATTTTACGAAATATTTAGATGAGATTAGAAATCTATATAGTAAATAGTTCTGCATGTTAAATAAGATTAAAGGGCTATAGTTTATGTTATTATATCAACTTTTAATTAGGAATATTTACAACAGCAGCCTTTAAACTAGCTATAACAGTCCGTTTACCTTGGAGGTAGACGGGCTTTTTATTGTATGTAGAGATAAAAATACCGCTCGGAAAGCAGAAAGAGAAAGTACTTATAAGATCGATAAAGCATAATTCCCTAGTTATTTTCATATTTACTTTTGTCAAAAACATGTAATGTTGTTTCTATTTTTGTTGAAAGTGAACAATGTTATTTAATTGCTCCTATCCTACAATTGCATTAAGGAATACCATAAGAAAATATGAGAAAGTAGAAGTGTTAAAAATGAAAATACCTTGTTTTTTGTGCAAAACGTACAAAGTGAAAACTGAAATTTCATTCACCTCTTCTTATGTGATTTTAACGTGGATCTTTCTATTTTTAAACTATGGTACCTAGTTAATCAACAGACGTATTGTAAAATAATAGGAGGGAATTGATGACATGTTAGTTAAATTATTAGAACCATTAAATGTTTCGGATTCGATCATTGAAAAATTAGCGGAACCAATTAAACAGGGCGGTCATGAATTTGTTTATTACAACGAGAAAACAACGGATTTGGCAGAATTAGCAAGACGTAGTGAAGGTGCAGATGTGATTATGATTGCCAATAATCCATATCCTACAGAAGTCATTGATCAAAATGACAATGTAAAACTAATCAATGTTGCCTTTACAGGTGTTGATCATGTAGGGATCGCTCAAGCTAAAAACCAAGATATTTTGATATGTAATGCAGCTGGATATGCAAATCAAGCAGTTGCGGAATTAACAATTGGTTTAGTATTAGATGTGTATCGTCATATTACTCAGGGGGATAAAGAGATTCGTGGCGTTAATTTCCCAGGAGCATTCCAAGGTCGTGAAATTAAAGGTAAAACTGTTGGTTTGATTGGTACAGGTAAAATTGGCATGATGACGGCTCATTTGTTTAAAGCATTTGGCGCAAAAATAGTGGCTGCAGACCAATCCCGAAGAAATCCGGAAGCTGAGGCTTTAGGAATTGAGTATATGGAATTAGATCATGTATTAACTCAATCTGATATTGTGTCCTTACATATTCCGTTATTACCAAGTACGAAGGGATTAATCTCTAAAGAAAAATTAGAATTAATGAAGGAATCTGCTATTTTAATCAACTGCGCACGAGGTCCGATTGTTGATAATGATGCATTAGCGGATGCATTAAACGAAGGTCGAATTGCCGGAGCTGGTATCGACGTATTTGATATGGAACCGCCTATACCTGGAGACTATAAGCTATTACAAGCTAAAAATGTAATTTTAACACCACACGTAGGTTTCTTAACTGATGAAGCGATGGAATTGCGTGCTAGAATTGCATTCGATAACACAATTGCCTTTTTAGAGGGTAAACCTCAAAATATTATAAAAGGATAATTCCTTGATACTTAACTTACAAATTCGATAAGTTTTTTATCTGTTACACGCTAAATCATTTGGGTTTGGAAATTTGAAACAAGGAGAAAATACAATGACATTAAAAAAAATAGCAAGAGATGATTTGAAAAACCGTATTTTCCATTGGCCAGATATTCAAGAGTTTAGAGATGAAGAAGCGACAAAACATATTTTCTATGAAACACCTAATACTGTTGGAGCTGTCTGGTGTATGCGTCCAGGACAAGATTTGCCCATCCACTCGCACAAGAAGGCGGATGATATTTGGATTGTTATTGAAGGAACAGCAGATTTTTATCCAGAATGTGGTGAAATGGTGCAAATTAAAGCTGGTGATGTTGTTGTTGCACGTCCGGGTGAAAAGCACGGTATGACTAATAATTCTGATAAAGATTTTGTTATGTTAGGAATTGCGGGTCCTACACCAATTGGTTTTATTCCGCATTAATAGTGTAGAGTTAACTTTCACGTCTGTTGGTTAACTAGTTTTCATCGATAAAATAGAGAGATTAACACGATTTATATACTTTTTCAAAACTTGATTTCACAGTAAGCAATGGAATTTTGAACGGCTGCCCAGAAAACAGATCGAATCTGATCTTTTGGCAGCTTTTTTATTATGTTTCTATATTTGCAAGTATAGAAAAATAGGGGTATACAACGATAAAGCAGAAAACCATGTATTAAAAGGGTTTAATCCATTGATACTACATTGATTTCTTACTTATAGCTTTTTTGGACGTCTTATATGACTTGTCTCAAAAGTCCTTCTTCCGTTTATGTATTGACTCGTCGAGTACTGATTTTATGATGTTTCGGTTGATTGAAGGAGTATTTATCATCAATAAAAAAGAAATACCCAAAGTCGGAGAACATATATAGGTCCTTAATGCTGAAAACATATGAGTTCTTTTCCTTCCTAAATTTACCCCTAACGTTCATTCCTCATTAACATTCATCGTACTTCCTAATAAAAAAGGAAAGGTTTATTTAAAATTTGTTTAAAAATACTAAGTTTTAAGGTTTACAAATTCCATTTATGAGGTATTGAATTGTAGGCTTAATATTTTTATATGATCACATAAGAAACCAAAATTTTCACTATTGAGTGCATTTTAATTATTAAATTGTAGTCAAAATTCGTGTGAAAATAAAAATGTCTTAACGGAAATCTAAGACTGAAAGTATCATATCGGGGGGATAATGAACATTTTAATTTGTTTTTAGTGTCAGTTATATTTAAAGGAGAGAGGAATGCAATAAAAAATATTTTCAGTTGTTCTTTATAATGACAAAAGTAAGTGATTAAAGTAAAGTATAAAAGCCATTTTTTCGAGGTTTATCCATCGTCGAAACAATTATTATACGCTGGATAAATCAGTAGATTAGAGTCAAATAGTCTTTTTACAAAAAGAGATAGTTGATTTATTATGGAGGAATTTAAAGAAATGATAACAAAACGACAGTTAACATCTTGGCGCCCTAAAGGTATAATTCAGTGGCTATTAACAGCCCTTTCAGTAGTAATGATACTTATTACTGTCATGGTAATATATCCATTTCCCATTACTTATACAATGAGTATAATTAGCATGATGGGTCTTGTTGGAACACTTGCATTGTACACTCCATGGTTTTTAGTCATTCTGACAGTTTTCAACATAGCGCTATTAATACTTGCTACATGGAAAAAAGCTAGAATCGCTCAATTTATTTTGATTCCACTATTGTTACTAAACATATTTTTAAATGTAGAACCAATTATAAAAATGGAGAACTATGCTAAAAGTGAGAATGTTTCAGTTTCACTTAACACTCATTTTTTTAACAATGCAAAAATATCGTCTACATTTACACAGGATGTTGTATATGAAAAAACTACAGATGGCATAGAGTTAAAGCTTGATGTGTGGCCTGCCCATGCAAGTTCAAAAACTGCACTTAATCCTGCTGTTATAAATGTACATGGTGGTGGCTGGGTTGAAGGTGATAAGAATAGTGCCCCCCATTGGAACCAATATCTTAGTGAGTTAGGATATACTGTTTTTGATGTACAATATCGTATGCCTCCTCATGCAGAATGGAAAGATGAGGTCGGCGATGTGAAATCAGCAATAGGATGGGTAGTGGAACATGCGGATACTTACAAAATTGACCCGACCAAAATAAATTTAATGGGCCAATCCGCAGGAGGGAATCTAGCTATGCTAGCTGCTTATAGTATGGGGAATGAAGAGTTATCAGCTTCAACTAATGTTGCACCGACACCTATTAATTCTGTAATTAATATTTACGGACCGACAGATATGACAAAGTTTTATCAGGGTAGCCCTAGTCCGGACTATGTGCAAAATGTTATGAAAGAATATATAGGGGGCACACCTTCACAATTCCCTGATCGTTTTAAAAAACTTTCTCCTATCAATTATATCGGAGAACACACACCACCTACTATTACGTTTTTAGGAATGGACGATCGTATTGTTCCAATAGAACAAGCTAAAATTTTAGATACAGCACTTTCAAAGAATAACGTTCCTCATGAGCTTTATCTTCTTCCACATGCTGATCATATTTATGATGGAACACCAGGTAATTTGAATACTCAAGTTACTTTCGAAAAGGTCAAGATGTTTCTTGAAAAATATAACAAATAAACATTAAAAACAAATTATTTGATGAGATATGTAAAAAATATGAAAAAAGTAGTTTGATAGAGTTTTTATTTTTCCAAAGCTGATTTCTGGTTAGAAATCAGCTTTTTTCTGCTCAGTATGGCCGCTCTATAGGGTGCACCTCCCATGCCGAGAAGATAGAAGTAGCGGTCAGCCAAGTGTAATGGTGGCAATGAACAACTGATTTTGAAAGCCTCTCTGAAAGATCAAACAAAAATGTATAGTGAGTATTCATTTGTTTAGACGAAATATTAATTATTTTAAGAATTGCCTTTTGTCTAAAATATGCAAAGTAATTTTTATTTTTGTTCAAAGTGGACAATGTTTTTTACCTACTCGTAACCTACAATCAAGTTAAGTAATAACAGTAGTAACTGCAGTAAATACAAAAAAATGGGAGTGTCAACCATGGAACAAACAGTTAAACATGACCCGAATTATTACAAAAAAATCATTTTTGCATTGTGTTTAGGTTGGGTAGTTATTTGGATTTATCGTACAATACTTACGCCAATATATCCACAAATTCAAGAATCGCTTGGTAATATTAGCGATACACAAGTAGGACTTATTGCTTCTATTTATTTCTTTGCCTATACAGGTATGCAAATTCCATCAGGAATACTCGTCGATAAATTTGGACAAAAACGAGTATTAATCCCTGCGTTTATCATTTTTGCATTAGCAGCATTCGTCATTGGATCAAGCACGACAATTACTCAAGTTTATATAGGCGCCTTAATGGCAGGTCTTTCGACTGGTTCATATTATGGTGCAGCGTTCTCCTTATCAGCTAAATATATGCCAAAAGATAAGAAAAGTTTTTCTAATGCGATCATCAACAGTGGTTCGGCATTAGGGATGGTCATTGGTCTAGTAGGCTCATCTGTATTAGTAGGTGGTCTTGAAATTAAATGGAATTTCATGCTGTATATTATAGCAGTCTTAATAGTAGCTGTAACATTTGTGTTTATGTTGTTTGTTAAACAAGACAAAAAAACAGCTACAAATGAAACATCCGAAGATAAGAAAACAACACAAAACACAGTATCTCAAGGCGTAGAATTATTCTCGTCAAAAAAATTAGTTATTTATTTCGTATATTTTGCAACATGTTATGGTTATTACATGATTGTGACGTGGTTACCATCATTCCTTGTCTCAGAAAAAGGATTCGAACAAGGTTCAGTAGGATATGTAGCTGCTTTAGTTGCAGTCACAGCAGTACCTGGTGCATTGATATTTTCTAAGTATATTGATAAAAATGCACATATGCGTCAGAAATTAATTATCTTCTTGTTAATTGGTGCAGCCGTAACAATTAGTTTAACCGTATTTGCACCTAACCCTGCTGTCCTTTATGGAGCACTAATTTTATATGGTTTATTAGGTAAACTTGCCATTGATCCAGTTTTAATCACATATGTAACTGATTCAGTACCTTCCAACAGCATGGCTAAAGCACTAGGTATCTTTAACTTCTTTGGGATGACTTCATCAGTTATCGCGCCAACTCTTACTGGTTATATTGGTGATATCACCGGTTCGAAAGTATTAGCATTCTATATTGCAGCAATACTTCTTGTAGCAGCAACGATTTTATTCTTCATTGTCGTGATGTTGAAAGAGAAGAAAACAATCCATCCCCTAACTAATGAATAAAGTAAAGCTACCTATCAGTGGAGGTTTAATACATCTCCCGCTGATAGGTAGTTTTGTAATTGCTGTCTAAAGGCAGCGGAATTTATCGAGGTCTTACAAGCTAATGCTCTAGATTTATATAAAACATGAATTGTACAACCCCTGCAATCCGAGTTCGATATAACCACTGAATTAGGCAGTAGTAACAAGGAACATATCCTTGTCACTACTGTCTTCTCATTTGAATTACTAGTTAGTTTGTATACAGTATTTTATACATCATTGGTTTGACTTTGTTTTTCGGCTGGATCACCAACCGCAGCATGGATAAATTTTTGAATAATTCTCTAGGTGTTAGTTTGAAACAAAGATGCACAGTTTATAAGAAAGTCTTTGCGTATGAAGAATACGATGGAAACTAGAAATATTATCTGAAAGAGAGAAGTTAATTACTTTTTGTAGTGTTACTTTTTTCAATTATTGAACTTGGACTTATATAAAAGTCGGTGTTATTTTGACAATGAAGGCTGTGAATAGGACAATTTTTCATGTTTAAGTGATTTACAAGGTGGCTGGATAAGAAAGTGGATATTATTATGAATAGAACGAACAAGAGCGATTCTTCATTATCTAAAGATTCTTTTTTTTATTAGGTTAAAGTAGTATCTTGAAATTTTAAAGAGCAAATAAAAAATGTAAACAGTTTTTTAGCAAAAACGGAACAGCATCTCATTTTACAAATTGTTATAATGAATTCGCCATACAGAAGAAGGTAGGTTGGTACATTGAATTATAATGATGACATTAAGCGTAGTATTACATATATTGAAAAGCACATTAGGGAAGAACTTACCGCAAATGAGATTGCAGAACATATCGGTTATTCTGTTTTCCACTTTTGCAGAGTTTTCAGTTTGTATCAAGGAACACCTCTTATGGATTATGTTCGTAAAAAAAGATTAATTCAAGCTAGAGAAGAACTTCTATTAAACAGAAAAATCATTGACATTGCTTTTGATTATGGTTTTAAAACAGCAAGCGGATTTTCCAAAGCGTTTCGGAAAGAATTTGGTTACAGTCCGACGGTTTATATTACTAGAAACAATAGCTTGAGCAAAAGCAAAAATATGTTAAAAATCGAAAGTTATAACATGAATCCTACCTTTACTAAAAAATCTGCTTTTAAGGTTGCAGGTTATGGAATCAAAACCAATCTTTCGAATGGATATACGAAAGATATAGCTGCATATTGGGATACTTATACTGGTGAAAATTTAGAGAGCAAAATGTATGAACAATTGAATCCACCAAAGCATGGCGAAGTTGGGATTTGTGTATCTTCATCTGATGAAAGTAATGTCAAATATTTGTTCGGCGTTATTGTTGATGATTATTCAAAGATAACATCAGATATGATGACAATTGATGTTCCAAAAGCGGAATATGCAGTTTTCACAACTCCTCCTGTTGACAATGTTGCAACAGCAGCAACATACAATGCAGACCCATTATCAGAAGTTGTAAAGGCAACATGGAAATACATTTTTGAAGAATGGTTTCAAGACAGTGAATATGTTTTTGACGAAGCAAAAGTAGACTTTGAATTTTACGATGAACGTTGTCATGGTTTAGAAAATGCAGTAATGGAAATTTATGTACCAATTAAAAAGAAATAATAAAAATTGAGGTGCGGAAGTTTTAAAAATTCAATTAAAATTTTTCGCAAATAATATCGGAGGAAATGGAATGTTTAGTTATTATGGTGCATTAAGTACGGAAGTATATGATTTTACCAAACCAGTGGGGTATTCAATTGACGGTGATATTGAATATTATCTTGAAAGATTAAAAGGGACTAAAGGGAAGATACTTGAAGCTGCTGTCGGATCAGGCCGATTCCTAATTCCTTTAATTGAAAATGGATTTATTGTTGATGGCATTGACTATTCAACAGAAATGTTAAATTCTTGTCGAAAACGATGCAAAGAAAGAGGCTTAACTCCGAAACTATATGAAGGTAACTTACGTAGTTTTTCTTTGGAATCAAAATATGAAGCTGTCGTTATACCTACAGGCTCCTTTTGCTTGATTGACAATTTAATGGATGCTAAAGATGCTCTGAAATGCTTTTATAATCATCTAATGCCAGGAGGACGTATAATAGTTGATTTGGAATTACCAAGCAATTGGCGTACAGGAGAAATTACTACTGAAACCTTTCCTCTTTCTAACGAAGAAGGCATTTCATTAGAAAGCAAATCAATTGAAATCAACTGGGTCGACCAATATACCTTATCTTATTTAAAATACGAGAAATGGAGAAAAGGTAAGCTGGTAAGCACAGAATTACAGAAGTTTGCAATGAGATGGTACGGAATCGAAGAATTCAAACTTATATTAGAAAACGTTGGTTTTTCTGATATTACTTGTTCTGCCGATTATACTTACAAAAAGCAACCATCAAAAGATAGCCAACTCATTACATTTGAAGCTGTACGAAAATAATATAATCGCACACTTATGAAATTGGATATTTCCAAAAGAACTGAACGTTATTTTTCGCTCAGTTCATTTATTTAAAAAGACTTTTAAACCTGCTAATAGTTTATGATGAATTACACTTAAACTAACGGCGGTGAAGAGGAGCTCCTATATTTTCATGCTCATAATTGAGGTGGGGAAGCAAGTGTAGCGGTAAAATAGGAAAAAAATCCCGCTATAAAGCATCCATAACAGCTTTTTAGCGGGATTTTTTAGGTTAAAAATTTACTTTTTCTGATGCAAATAATGCTAATCGTAAATCCAGTGAAATGTCAGGTGCTTCGATAGGTTGACCTAATATCTCTTCACATTTTTTAATCCGATATTTAACCGTATTCCGATGAATAAATATATCCTCTGAAGTTTTTGTAAGATCACAATGGTTCGCCAAATAAATTTTCAATGTATGTTTTAGTTCTTTTTCCTTCGTCGTTTTCGGATAGGCTAATGAACCTAGCGTATATGTGATAAACGGCTTTAATTTATTGGCTGGAATGAGTTGTAATAATTCTTCCACACTTTTAGATTTATAGAGTTCTATAAATTCTATTTTCCCACTTTCAGACTTATGATCAAAAGCTTCATTCGCTTCGAAATAAGAGAGTGGTAACTGTGAGAATTCAGTGACTTCATTCCCAATACCGAAAGAAAGGGTACTATTAAAAAGTTTTTGATACTCTTTTTGGATATATTTGCAGTAATCTAAATAATGTTGATGTTTCGTTTGTAAGAGTATCGTAAACCGATGATTCCCTGGAGACATATAGACACTGATAGAAGGATCAATGTCCGTCAACTTATGTGTGAGCCATTCAAAGGTCATCTGATAGCGTTCATTCAAATAAATATTATTTTCCACATCTCTTTCTTGATCAATTGCACAAACGATCACTTGATAGAAATTAGATGGTTGGATAAGATGCTTTTTTAAAAACTCAGGGTGCTGCTTGACTGAAATAAGATTATCAGGATGTTCAGACATTAAAGTTTCGAAAAATCGATTTACATCTTGTTGTTCCGCTTCTTTGATTTTACTATTTTTATAGATGGCAAGACTGAGTGTATTGACAGCTTGTTCTATGGCAAGCAAACTAAATGGATACGTAAGCGTATTGACATTTGAGACCATCAAATAATATGGAAAATATTTAAATGCTGGAACCTCAAATATAATATGTTCTTCTTGGAAAGATGCTTTATTATTAGGTGAAATTTGATTGGAATTAACACATCTTTTGAAGTAACTAAGATTTTTTTGAACTTGCTCTGAGTGTTCGTGGAAGTGATGGCTCATCGATTTAATTTGATGGAAAGGATTTAAGAGCATCACCGGGACTCTGAGGAGTCTGCTCATACGTTCAATCATCATTTCCAAGCTCAAACCTCTCATAAGCATTGTATTTAATTCTTGTTGGATATCTAATGCGAAATATAATTTTTCAGTTTCTTCATCCAATATATAGGATGATATATGGTGTGTAATGGATCCAAGATTCCAACTATCAGGGATTCTGATAATGGGGAATTTTAACTCATTCGCATATTCTAATACTTCCTCGTCGATCTTTTCTAAAAAGCGCGATAACTTAACGCCTATGCCGGCAACTTGTATATCATTTAATTCTCGTATGAGATCTATTAATCCGGATTGGTCGTCTTGATAACACATACCCGTCGTGACGATAAATGAATGTGGTGCTGTGAAATTTTTAATGTCAGGCGTTTCCGTAATATCAACCATTTCTACTTCTCTTTCTAAATCGCCCTCATCATTTAACAATATTAAATCAGAAAATTGTTGGACAGACATAATTTCTTTTAATGTTGTCACAAGAATCATCTCCTCTACCTTTGTTAGAAAAAGCCAAAATATTATTTAAATATGTAGGATGCTACAAGGATAAGCTATCTCTCTGATTGTATACTATTTTTGAAGGTTATTATACGTATAATCCTTTATTTCGAAATAGTAAAGGAGATTCATATGCTTGAACTAGGTCAAAATATTCTATGTAATGCTTTGTTTTTGAAAAGCGGGTTACAACAAGGATAGCATGCTAAAGTAGCTCGAACAAAGAAATTCACTTTTACTCAACTAAACCATGTTAGAAATAACTACGTTAGAAAGAAGTGACAACGATGTGGGATCAACAATACAATCCACTTGGAAACGAAATAGTGAGTGGCATCATAGCCTTTCTTCCTATACTCCTATTTCTACTTAGTTTAACAATCTTTAAGTTAAAAGGTATTTATGCAGCGGCTTTAACTTTAGGGGTTACTATGATCATTTCAGTCGGAATTTTCGATATGCCGATTGCCAAAGCTTTCGCGGCCATTCTTCTAGGAACAGGTAAAGCGCTGTGGCCTATAGGTTATATCGTCATTATGGCTGTTTGGTTGTACAAAATTTCTGTGCAAGCCGGAAAATTTGAAATCGTACGTGGTAGTATAGCGAATATTACCGAGGATCAAAGACTGCAATTATTGCTCATTGGCTTTTGTTTTAATGCTTTCTTGGAAGGAGCGGCCGGATTAGGTGTTCCAATCGCTATTTGTGCAGCCTTACTTGTGACGCTTGGTTTTCATCCGATTAAAGCTGCCGGACTTTGTCTAATCGCCAATGCCTCTACGGGCGCATTTGGTACAGTTGGAATTCCTGTCATTACTGGTGCTGAAGTAGGTGGGTTGGAAACGTTAGAACTGTCAAGAATGACAGCCTATCTATTACCTTTAATATCATTTGTCGTACCCTTTCTCCTCATTTTTATTTTAGATGGAATCAAGGGAATAAAAGAAATATTCCCAGCTATTTTAGTCGTTAGTAGTGTCTATTCAGTGCTTCATTTACTGACAATTACTATGATCGGGCCGGAGCTTGCGAATATTATTCCTTCTTTAGTTAGTATGGTTGCTTTAGCGTTATTCTTAAGGAAGTGGCAACCGAAAACGATTTACCATGAACCAGGGGTAGAATTAACAGGGAAATTAAAAAACTATTCGATGAAAGAGATTTTGGTAGCATGGTCACCATTTTATATACTTACAGGTGTTATTGCCGTTTGGAGCTTGCCTGCATTTAAACAATTATTTGTAGATGGTGGTGCACTTGATTTTACGACTGTCGCTTTGAAAATGCCAGGATTACATGAGCAAATCATGCGTACACCACCGATCGTAACAGAAGCAAATGCTATACCAGCTATTTTAAATATTAACTTTGTTTCGGCTACGGGAACGGCGATTTTATTGGCCATCATTTTAACAAGTGTCCTGTTTCCAGCATTAAATATCAAACAATCCGTTCATTTATTAGGTGACACGATTAAAGAACTATGGTTACCAATTGTTACAATCGTACTTGTAATGGCTTTTGCTAATCTTTCGGACTTTTCTGGGCTTAGCACTTCTCTAGGACTGGCGCTTGCCAAAACGGGTGAATTTTTCCCATTTGTTAGTCCAGTATTAGGATGGATCGGTGTTTTTCTCACGGGATCTGTTGTGAATAATAACGCATTATTTGGCAGCTTGCAGGTAGTTACCGGAACGCAGATTGGCATCTCACCATCATTGCTAATGGCTGCGAATACGGCTGGTGGAAGCGTAGCGAAATTGATTTCACCACAATCTATCGCGATTGCAGCGGCAGCCGTTAATCAAACCGGGAATGAGTCAAAAATTTTTCAATATACAATACGATATAGTTTAGGCTTGCTCCTTCTCGTATGTATCATGACACTCGGGTTATCATTTATCCTCTAATGACGTAAATAATGAATATACCACATAGTAAATCTAAGTTTTTACATAGATTTACTATGTGGTTTTTGTTTTTACGTAAAGATAAACTCGATTATTTGCTCTGCTCAAACGCCTTTTTAGTCCCTTTACATAATCGATAGCGAACAGCATTCTTTTTTACCTCACGGCTACTTGCTCCTTACTAATTTTTTTGTTTAAAGTGCATAAAAGGACCCTCCATTATTGTTCGTTGTGTCAATGAATGGTTATAAGGAAGGCCCTATAATAAAAGTGTAGAAGGAAGGAGTGAAAGCAGTATGGATATTCAATCGACTTTTGAGTTGTTAGATAAGAAATTCACAAGCTTTGGCGGTTTAGAACAAGGTGGTATTACACGTCTTTTATATTCTCAAGAATGGAATGATGCCGTTCGTGAGTTGGAAACAACATTCAAAGAAGAAGGCTTCTATGCACGATTCGACGACATCGGTAACTTATCTGGGCGTCTTGTTGGCAGTAAATATCCGGAAGAAACAATTTTAACAGGATCACATATCGACACAGTAGTTAAAGGTGGTCATCTAGATGGACAATTCGGTATCTTATCTGCACTCGTGGCTGTGAAATATTTAAAAGAAAAGCATGGTCAACCATTGCGCTCATTAGAAGTATTATCGCTTGCAGAAGAAGAAGGTAGTCGTTTCCCTTATACATTTTGGGGTAGCAAAAACTTCTTTAACTTAGCTAAAAAATCAGATGTTGACACAATTGAAGATGCTGAAGGTATTAAGTTCGAAGATGCGATGCGTCAATCAGGTTTTGATTATCGTAATACGACTGACGTACGCAAAGACATCAAAGCATTTGTTGAAATTCATATTGAACAAGGTAAGGTGTTAGAGACGGAAAACAAAACAATCGGTGTTGTTAATGGAATCGTCGGTCAAAAACGCTTCACGATCAACTTAAAAGGTGAAGCAAATCATGCAGGCACAACGCCAATGTCATTACGTCGTGATACAGTTGTTGCCTATAGTGAAATTGTCACTGATTTAACAAAACGTGCTAGAGAAATTGGGGAACCACTTGTGTTAACGTTCGGTCATGTCACACTTGTACCAAACACAGTAAATGTAGTTCCTGGTGAAATTACGTTCTCAATAGATTGTCGTCATATTGATCAGCAACTATTAAATGATTTTGCTGCAGAAATCGAAGACAAAATTAAACTAGTCGCTGAAGCAAATAGCATGACTTACGACATTAATTTATGGATGGATGAGGCACCAACATTGATGGATGAAAAAATCGTTCGAATTATTGAACAAGCAGCAAAAAACAATGTAGGTGATCAATATAAAGTGATGCCATCTGGTGCAGGACATGACTCACAAATCTTCGCGCAATATGTTCCAACGGCGATGTTGTTTGTACCTTCTATTGGTGGAATTAGTCACAATATCACAGAAGAGACGAAGATAGAAGACCTAGTTAAAGGCATCGAAGTATTAGCAGATGTACTTTATGAACTAGCGTATAAAGAATAAACATTGAAAAGGAGCGGATTTACTGATGGGTTACTTAAATCTTAATCAAGGATACAGAGAAGGTTTATTAGAAACACGTTCTGTCATTAAAAAAGATAATTACGCTTTAATCACACCAGATGGCTTAGTGAATAATGTTGTACCTGGCTTTCAAGATTGTGACGTAACAATTTTAGGATCACCACGTTTAGGCGCAAGATTCGTAGATTACTTAGTGACTGTTAAAAACGAAGGTGGAAATAAAACTGGTTTCGCTGGTGAAGGTATTCAATCATTTGTATACGTTATTAATGGCACAATCAACGCTTATGCAGCTGGTGAAAAATACGAATTAACGGCAGGTGGATACTTATATGTACCGCCACACCTACAGTTAACTTTTGAAAATAATAATAACGGTGAGGATAGCCGCTTATTTTTATATAAAAAACGTTATCAACCACTTAAAGGGCATCCACTTAAAGGACATACACCTGATGTAGTGACAGGTAATGTGAACGACATTAAACAAGAAGCTTATGAAGGTATGAAAGAAGTATTAATCCAAGATTTATTACCAAAAGAGATCGGATATGACATGAACATTCATATTCTTTCATTCAAACCAGGTGCTTCACACGGTTACATTGAAACACATGTTCAAGAACACGGTGCGTACGTTTTAAGTGGCCGAGGAATGTATAACTTAGATAACGAATGGAGGCCAGTTGATAAAGGGGATTATATCTTTATGGGCGCTTATGTACCACAAGCAACTTATGCAATTGGTTTAGATGAACCATTCTCATATATTTATTCTAAAGATGCAAACCGAGACATTGACCTATAAAGAGGAGGCCTAATGAATCTTTGAAGCTATCGAAAGATTCATTAGGTATCTCCGTTACAAAAGAAATTCACTTATGTAGAATCTGACAAAATATTTTAGTGATGTAAGAAAAGGGGCTGACAAGATGCGTGTATCGAAGGAAGAACTATTTAATCTAATGAAACAAAAGTTTATAAAAGCGGGATTAAATGAAGGAGCGGCACATGATGTTTCAGATGTTTTAACATTCGCTGATCATAGAGGTATTCACTCACATGGTGCCGTACGTGTTGAATACTATTCTGAACGAATCGCAAAAGGCGGTATTACCGCAAATCCAAATTATACATTTGAACAAACAGGTCCATGCTCTGCTGTTTTTGGTGGAGATAATGGCCCAGGTCACCAAGTGGCAAAACAAGCAATGGAAAAAGCGATTGACATGGCAAAACAATCAGGTGTTGCCGTTGTTGGTATGAAAAATATCTCACATAGTGGTGCGTTAGGTTATTTTGTTGAGATGGCAGCAGAACAAGATATGGTTGCTATTAGTATGTGTCAATCAGATCCTATGGCCGTGCCATTTGGGGGGACTGAACCTTACTTTGGTACAAACCCAATTGCATTTAGTGCACCATCTGCAGATGATCGCATCATTACATTTGATATGGCGACAACTGTCCAAGCTTGGGGCAAAATTTTAGACGCAAGAAGTAAAAACGAATCTATTCCAGATACATGGGCAGTAGATGAAACTGGTGCACCAACTACGAATGCTAGAGATGTTCATGCACTCCTGCCAATTTCGGGTGCAAAAGGGTATGGCTTGATGATGATGGTAGATATATTATCCGGTAGTCTTCTAGGAGTCCCTCATGGTATGCATGTGTCTTCCATGTATCAAGACTTAACAAAAGGGCGTGACTTAGGTCAACTTCATATTGTTATTAATCCTGCCTATTTCACAAATTTAGATGCTTTCAAACGACAAATTTCCACGATGCTCGATGAATTAAAAGGGCAGCCAGCTGCAGAGGGATATGGAGAAATTTATTATCCAGGTGAACGCGGTAAATTAAGAAGTGCGAAATATGATAAAGAAGGTATTGAAATCGTAGACGATATTTATAACTACCTTGTGTCAGACGATGTTCATTTCGATCGTTATCACGGAAAAAATAGATTTGCAGAATAATAAATTGGAGGATCATCATGTTATACACAATTATAAAAGAAAACACTTATAAAGACTCCATCGTGTTAATGCTTTTATCAAATAAGTTATCTGCAATTGATGGTGTAAGCAAAGTATCAATCATGATGGGAACACCAGCGAATAAAGACATTTTTAAATCTTCTGGCTTAGGCACGGATGAATTAGAAAAAGCTAAGCCAAATGATATTGTCATCGTTGTAGATACAGATCAAGAACAAAAAGTAGACGAAGTGAAAGAAGAAGTAGAGATCGCTTTAAAAGGTGAATCAGATTCACAAAATACATCTAAAGGTCAAGAAGCACATAACTGGAAACGTGCAATGGAGCTTGCGAACAATCCGAACTTAGCGTTAATTTCTATTCCTGGTCAATATGCTGCGATGGAAGCGGAAAACGCATTGAACGAAGGCTTGCATGTATTCATGTTCAGCGACAATGTTTCGAAAGAAGACGAAGTGAAATTGAAACAAAAAGCGCATGAAAAAGGATTATTAGTGATGGGCCCAGACTGTGGTACTGCACTTATTCACGGCGTACCTCTTGCCTTTACAAATAACGTAAACGAAGGCGACATCGGTATTGTCGGGGCATCAGGTACAGGGATCCAAGAAGTGACAACAATTATTGACCGTTATGGTAAAGGTGTTACGAACGCTCTTGGTACAGGTGGACGTGATTTATCGACGGAAGTTGGTGCGATTACAATGTTAGATAGCATCAAAGCGTTAAATCAAGATCCGAAAGTAAAAGTAATTACAGTGATCTCCAAACCACCTGCAGAGGAAGTACAACGCAAAGTATTAAACTTATTAAGAAATATTGACAAACCAGTTGTTACGCTATTTTTAGGTGACAAACCTTCCTATCAAGAAGAGAACATCTATCATGCTTATACACTTGAAGAAGCAGCAGTTGTAGCTGTCCAATTATCAAATGGGGACAAACCGAATTTCGAACCGACAACAGCTGATGTAAACGTTGTATTAAAAGAATCACAAGTTGGTATTAAAGGTTATTATTCAGGCGGTACATTAGCATCTGAAGCAGCGATGCTAGTGAGAGATGCTTTCAAAGATACAATGACTGAAGAGAAAAGTGATAGCTATGTTTTAAAAACAAACACTCATGAAATTATCGATTTAGGTGATGATGTTTATACAAAAGGTAAACCACACCCGATGATTGATCCTGAAAAACGAATCGAAATGCTTGAAAAATCCGTTAACGATCCTGAAACAGCGGTCATTATGATTGATAACGTCATTGGTAACGGTGGGCATGAAGACATGGCCAGTGAACTAGCACCAGCAATCAAACGTATTTTAGACAGTGCACGTCAAGATGGTCGTCAACTTGCAGTGCTTGCAACAGTTGTTGGTACAGCACAGGACATCCAAGGTTATGAGAAACAAATGGAGATCTTAAAAGAGAGCGGTGCAATTATTTGTAAGACAAACGACCAAATGGTTCGCACAGCTATCCAACTTATAGGCGGTAAAGTGGAACAACCAATTGTCGATGTACAAAAATTCGACTATACAAAAGAAAATTTAGCAGTAGATGATAAAGTGATGTCGTTCATCAATATGAAACCAAGTGTGATCAATATTGGGCTAAAAAGCTTTACGGAAGCTGTTCAAAACAGTGGCTCGGAATGTGTTCAATTTAATTGGCGTCCAATTGCTGGTGGCGATGAGAAGTTAATGAAAGTACTTCAATTCTTAAACTATTATGAAGGAGGTACAATCTAATGGGTTTCAGAACAATCAATGAAGCAAACGAAGCCGTTATTCAAAAGATCATAGCAGCAGCACCATTCTTAACGGATGTTGTACCTGCTAAGTCTGTTATTCCAGAATTAAAAGAGTATGTGTTATTACATGCTGGACCTCCAATGAAATATGAAAACATGACAGATCCTATGCAAGGTTCCTGCGTTGGCGCAATCCTTTTTGAAGGATGGGCAAAAGACGAGGAAGGTGCACGTGATCTACTTGAAAATGATCAGATAACATTTATTCCATGTCACCATGTGAATGCGGTTGGGCCAATGGGTGGTATCACATCACCTAATATGCCAGTCCTTGTCGTTGTTAACAAAGAGAGTGGTCACGAGGCGTACTGTCAAATGAACGAAGGGATTGGAGCCGTATTACGCTTTGGCGCTTATAATGAGCAAGTAATCAACCGTTTACACTGGATGAAAGACGTATTAGGTCCAGTGTTAAGTAAAGCATTAAGAACATTGGCTGAAGGCTTGAACGTTAACGTATTGTTTGCGAAAGCGATTGCCATGGGTGATGAATTCCACCAACGTAATATTGCTGCGTCACTTGCGTTTTTAAAAGAAATAGCGCCAATCATTACGTCATTAGAAGACGTTGAAAAAGAACAATGTACAGAAGTAATCCAGTTCTTAGCTGACACAGACCAATTTTTCTTAAACATTGCCATGGCGGCTGGTAAGGCGATGATGGATGCAGCGCGTACGATCGAACACGGTACAGTTGTTACTGCGATGTGCCGAAACGGTGAAAACTTTGGTATACGTATTGCGGGTATGGGAGACGAATGGTTTACGGCTCCTGTTAATACGCCACAAGGATTATATTTCACTGGTTACTCAGCAGAAGATGCAAACACAGATATGGGCGATTCAGCGATTACAGAAACAATCGGTGTGGGCGGCATGGCAATGATTGCAGCTCCTGCAGTTACACGCTTTGTAGGTACGGGCGGATTTAATGATGCGCTTGAAACGAGTAATCAAATGACTGAAATTTGTATTAGTGAAAATCCGAACTTTGTCATCCCAACTTGGGACTTCAAAGGCGCATGTTTAGGCATCGACGCTAGGAAAGTTGTTGAAACAGGGATCACTCCAGTCATCAACACAGGTATTGCCCACAAAATTGCGGGTTACGGACAAATTGGTGCCGGTACAGTCCATCCGCCAATCGAATGTTTCGAAAAAGCTATTACAGCTTATGCCGAAAAGCTAGGCTTTAAAGGATGATTTTACAAGCAAGTGCGGTTGGGTCAATCGCACTTCCATTGTTAAATGAAGGTAATACCTTTTCCGTACACAGTATATTTGAAAAAGGTTTGAATATCGTTGATCAAAATGGTGAATTGATATTTGCTGGTACCGATGAAAATGGGACATTTCCGTTTGGTATATTGCTTGATCCACAAACGAAAGAAACGATAAAGACTTATATTCAAGTGGGAGATACGTTAACAGTTCGTCATAAACGTCTTACTCATAACCGATTTGACATGTTGTTGAATTCAAAAACACTCCCTTTAAATATGGATTTTGAACATGCAAATATCACTCAATTAAAAGAAAATTTTCAAGACATTTCATTTAAAGCCTATGATTCAACAGATTTTGAACGTGCACGTGTGTTGTCCTTGATCAATCGATTACAAGATCCATCTGAAAATCTTGAGGAGACACTTCGTTACTTCATTGGACGTGGACAAGGCCTAACACCAACTGGTGACGATATACTGGTCGGCATTTTGTACGGACATTTTATCAATCATTTTATCGAACATAAACATCTAGAAACGTTAAAAGCTTTAATGAAGGAACCGTTAACAACCATTGTTAGTAAGCGTTTTATAACATGTGCTTTAGATGGTCTATTTAGTTCGAAGATTACAGCATTGCAGCATGATCCATCTTTAGAAAGTATGAAAAGGCTTATAAATGTAGGTTCATCATCCGGGATGGATACGTTATATGGCATTTACATGTCATTAACTAAGGAGTGAAAGAAATGGGGAAAAGTGTAGTTATTGCTTTGGGCGGTAATGCCATTTTACAGCCAAAACAAGAAGCAACTTATGAAAATCAATTCAAAAACGTAGTGTCGGCAACAGGCCATATGGTGGAAATTCGAGAAGCGGGGCATAAAATTGTCATTACACACGGCAATGGTCCGCAAGTGGGAAATATTATTGCTCAAAACGAAGCTGCTAAAAATGTTGTTGAACCACTACCAATCCATGTTTGTAACGCAGAATCACAGGGGTTCATTGGTTATATGATGGAGACAGCTTTAAAAAACCATATGAAAGAACGAGACATTGCTACAAATGTGGTGACATTGCTAACGATGGTAGAAGTGGACAAGGACGATCAAGCGTTTAAAAATCCGACTAAACCAATCGGTGTATTTTTCTCGGAAGAAGATGCGCAGCGTCTAGAAAGACAAGGCTTTACGATGGCAGAAGATGCAGGTCGGGGATACAGACGCGTTGTGCCTTCACCAGAACCTAAAGTGATTCATGGTATAGATGAAATTAAACGTTTAATTGATGAAACAATTGTTATTTCATCTGGTGGTGGTGGAATACCTGTTTATCGTGAAGACAGTGGTCAATTACAAGGTATTGAAGCAGTAATTGATAAAGATCGTTCAGGATTAAAGCTTGCACAACAAGTGAATGCGGATGTTTTCATGATGCTAACAGATGTACCAAATGTCTATATTAATTTTGGGAAAGAAAATGAGCAAAAATTAAGCCATATTACTGTAGCAGAAGCTGAGCAGTATGTTGCAGAAGGACAATTCCCAGCAGGTAGTATGTTACCAAAAATGCAAGCAGCTATAGAATTTGCGAAATTAGGGAAAGAGTCTATCATTTGTTCAATCGATCAAGCAGTAACTGCATTAGACGGAAAAGCAGGTACACGTATAACAAAATAAGCTGAATTAGTTGTTTGCAACGTCCTAAAGCGACATATAGCGTTCTCTAGACGTTGCAAACTTCTTGTCGTTCAACTTACTTCGAAATTGTTGAATCACTCTTAAGAGGGTTCTACTAGCCTTTAAACAAATAAGTAGAAAGCATATGTAAAAATTAAAAGTCCAAAACTATTTGTCTTAAAAATGGAGAAATAGTTTTGGACTTTTTATATTTAGTTAAAAAAGGATAATAATGTATAATGAAGATTGATAATTTGTAAAACTGTTGAAAAACTTCTAAGATTCACAGCTATTACAAATCATTATTCTATGTTTTGAAACCAATAAAAATGTTTATTTAAAGGGGAGAAAACTAAAAGATGGGTGTAACTATTTATAACGGAGAACGTTCAGAAGAAAGTATTCAATTCGAAAAATGGATAATTGCTGAAAGTAATAAAGAGAGTTTTTCTAGTATTGCAAACACCGAACAGTTTGTTAAGGAAAAAGGTACTGAAAACACTAAACCTTATGTTATTGGAGAGGATGTTACATTTTTAAGTGAAGTGAAGGAGCATGTATTCGAGGGAATGCAGGTTTTCACATTAAATGACGAAAAGTCTTTGAAGCAAAAAGCTATTCTATATCTACACGGTGGTGCTTGGACGGAGCAACCTTTAAGTTTCCATTGGTTGTTCTTGGATAAAATGGCGCAATCTTTGAATGCGAAAATAATTGTTCCGATTTATCCTAAAGTGCCTCATTTTAACTATAAGGATACGTACCCGAAAATTCTAAATCTGTATAAAGAAATGCTTGCAACTGCTGAAAATTCAAATCAATTAACAATCATGGGAGATTCGGCAGGCGGTAATATAGCACTTGGCCTGGCCCATGTTGTAAAAATGAACAATTTGCCTCAACCGAAAGACATTATTTTATTATCAGCAAGTGTTGATTTGACTTTTGAAAATCCTCTTATAGCTGAATATGAAGAAATCGATCCGATGTTAGCAAGTGAAGGAATGGTAGTCATTACTAAGTTATGGGCAGCTGATAAAGATTTAAAAGATCCATTGATTAGTCCAATAAACCTTGACTTTAAAGGACTTGGAAAGATAACTCATTTTATTGGAACGCACGAATGTTTATATCCAGATGCAATAAGACTTGATGAAGAGCTAACAGAACAGGAAATTGAACACAATACCTTTGTTTATCCGAAAATGAATCATGTGTTTGTTGTTATGCCAATCCCTGAAGCTCTAGATGCTCAACAGAAAATTATCACTATAATTAATGAATAAATGCTGTTTTTTAGGTATAGAACGTATGTTCTGTGTGTGAGTAAATTAGCGTGGCAAGATTGTGATGAATTCATATATCAATTGAAATATGCAAAAAAGAGGACGTATTTATATATATGGTTTATCAGAAGTCAAAATGGCTTAAACTTTAATCTCCAATTGAAGGTTAACTGCAGCTGAAATAGCAGACTATGGTCATTTCGCGCATTAAAGGGCTTAGAAGAAAGAACGCATTATAAGAAAAGAAAATGGTTGGTGAAAGTTGTTTAAATATTTAGCCGTAAATGATTTTGACAAAGTGGATTATGTATTAAAGGGATTAAACTGGAGGGAACAAACAATGGATGCAAAGACACTTTTGTTACAACAATGGACAAGCTGCTTAGATGAAGAAGATTGGTTTCCAGCACTTGAAAAAGTGCTAGAGGAAATTACTTTTGAACAGGCATTTTGGAAACCAACTGAGGGAGCAATGAATTCCATTTGGGAATTAGTTTGTAATTTACTTTTCTATAAAAAGAGACTTCTGACGCGATTTCTTGGTGATCCAGCGAATGAACCACGGGCAGATAATAATGAATCTACATTTCGATTACCAATTTTGACGTTTGAAAATTGGAAGGAAACAAAACAAGAATATTATGATGTTCATAATGAACTAGAAAAAATACTAGCAAAAGCAGAACAAGAAGATTTGTATCGACAGATACCTGGAGAAAGATCATTAGTGCTTGAAATGAAGAGTTTAGCATTACATGACGCATACCATATTGGGCAAATAGTATTCCTAAGTAAAATGCAAAAAGCTTAGGCAGGTAAACGCAGATTTCATATTAAGAATGGGAACATCCAAATCGGGCGTTCCCATATTTTATACTTAAAAAACAACATTACTAGTTAAATTAACTTTTTTAGCTGTTTTGTCTCACTATTATTAGTATACTTTTCATTGATACATAACTTCCTATAATTTATATTATGTAAACTAAAATTATTTGGCGTGGAGGAGGGCTTGGATACGTCAACTTTGCTGCGAACGTTCATGTAATACGACAAGCCTAGCCTTGTTCCCGACAGCCCTTTATTCCTCGTTTCTTCTACAACATAAACAAAAATACCCTATAAGATGACCTTTTTGAAAGTGTCTATCTTATAGGGTACATTTTAATACGTAAACTTCACCTTTTTTCTAATATTTTTACGCTAACTGCAGCATACGTAATTATTACTTTTTTATCCTTTTTTCAATGAACCTCCACAATGGATAAGCTACTTCTATGTCTTCTTGTAAACTATTCCTTAGCGTTCAGATTTAGCCTCTCTGAAGATTATCTAAAGGAAAATTATTAGCAGTTACACTATTGCGAATTTCACGCTTTTTTTTCCGGTGAATAGATAGTATTGCTATTTCCATCAATAATTAACACTGATTTTCCTGGTATTGTCTTGCCTTGATAGTTAAATTTATCTTCTGAAAAATTCGCGACTACTTTTAATGCTTCGCCATATTCAGTCATTTGAACGAGTCTATCATCTGAAATTATTTTAAAATCTGTCATTTCTTTCGTTATTGCTTTTTTGCTAAAATTTGACCATACCTTTGAATGCCTTACAATTGTTTCTTTATGTTTTTCCCACTCGTGTTTATCTATATGATATAAAGGAGGAACATTATAAAGTATCTCATACAACATTCTATTTGTTATTTCGTCTTTAAATTTTAAGGTTCCCCATCCCCACCAATGAGTTGTGATCACTGAATCGTTGTAAACCAACTTATACAATGGGATCGTGTAGTTTGAATCCAAAAATAACTTCTTGTACTTATCCTTTAGTGGTATTTGTTTAGAAAACATTTCGGGAACTCCACCATTACTCGAATAGTATCTCCCTACGTAATACTCACTTTGTTTGTTTTTTGCCATATCCTCGTCCATCCAAGAAAATGATGGCGTTTCTATTCCATGTGCAAAGGCAATAGATTTGCTAGCAAAATCATTTCCGCCCTCAGTTCCTACTACCATATTCCATTCTTTTTGCAGATACTCCATTCTCTTAATCCTAGCCTGGATATCTTCCTTTTCAGTAGTAATATGTTCTGGCGAATAGTCATCAAAGATTTCTCCAGTACCATCTGTGTCTAAAAACCATGAGTTAAATGCTAAGCCAGTATTTAAAATCGAAGTTACTCTTTCTTTTACACTAGGCATTGCAAGCGTCGGATTCAACTTTCTACCTGCACCTTGGAATCCTTCAATCTTTTCTCCATTTTTATTTGTTACAGTTGCATTCTCGTAAAGTGAAGTGTCCTTAAATTTAGCAGTTTCCCACTTCTCTTTACCTGGTTCATGGATTGAATGATATGAATCATAGGTACCAAATAGATAGCCGAATTCTTCTGCTTCTTTTACTAACTCTGGTTTAATGAATCCTTCCTGCCAATCATCCAAGCCGATCCACATATTTTCTAGCCCAGAATCCTTCATGTCCTTTATCACATCCACAGTATTAGCATCTGCCCACTTCTTTATTGGGTCAACTACTTCTCCAAGCATGCTTTTTAATAATCTCTTATTTAGGTCAATTAATTCAACGGGATTTAATTTTTCTATTCCTTTGTTTAACAGCCTCTGAGTATCTTTATCTGTTTCAGTAAATACTTCCGGATTATAGAATTCCTTTAGTTGCATTACGGCACTTAAGGCTTTTATTATTCTTTTTTTATTGTATTTATCTACATAATCTAAGGTTTTTAAATCTTCAAAAGCTGATGAAAGCTCTGATCCATCCTCAACATTAGTAGTTAATAGCCTCTGAATCCATAATTTCAGTTTTTCGGGAAAACTGTCTCTCAGCTTTGCCCATTTAATATTTTCTTCTGAAATCACAGTTCTGTCCCAAAAATAAGCATGAGGTGCTCCATAAAGCTTTTCAATATTACTATTTTCTTTAGCCTTATCCGCCAAGCTTTTGAAGTTCCCCTGTTCAATCAAATAATTTTTATAGGTCTTTGCAACATCTACTGGATTTTTTTCCGTTAAATATATTCTGAAACCATATTCCTTCTCTTTATTAATAGTTGGAAACTCATGATTAAAAGTAAACTCAATATCGTTTTCTGTATTATAAACAATTTCACTATTATAAGGGTTTTTAATTATATATACTAGTGAATACCCACTTTTATCAACTGCAAAAAATTGCATAGATAAAGCCTCAATTACCTTCATTTTTTCTTCACTTAAGTAATTTTTCCAAATTGAATCATTGCTTGGAATATACTTCCCTTGATTTAATGGGAGCATATATCCGTCACCTTTCACTTTTGGCCATGCAAACATGTTGTCTTCATCTTTGCTGGATTTTATGGTTACATCAACATACTTATCTTTTTTTTCGATATCAACCTTAATTCCCTGTTCTGCGTAGTTCCAGCTAATGTTATCTCCACTGTCTTTTAAATTTGAAACTTTCATTTTCCCCAATGGTTCAGATAATTTCTCAGTAATTCCATTGGATTCCACCTCAAGCGCAAGTGTCTCAGGATCCACACTAAAGTTAAAGTCTAAATTATTTATTTGTGGTTTACCCTCTATACCTGTATTAATTTTTTCTTTCTTACATCCCGTAAGAACGCTTGTTAATATTGCAGCAATTAACATGATTGATAGAATTTTTTTCATGTAACACACCTCCATACCTAGAGTAATATCGGTTTGTTACACTAATGTGACAAACAAATCTAACATATTATTTTTTAATTCAAAATAAAAGGCAAGCCCAAATCCTTAGTAGAGAGATTCTATTTTTGATTTTCCAATTCGTAAAAAGTTCTCCAAATATTTTCTAAATCATTTATGTCAATTCGCCAACCCCAATAGTTTGGAAATAAAGAAATAAGGTCTTTCTATTGTAAATATGGCTGAAAAATAAGGTATTGATAGAGAATACACATTGCAACAAAAATCCTAAGAGTGAGGTAGCAATCAAAAAACAAAAGAAAAGATGAAAAGGAAGTACGTAACCTTTCACAAAAGGAACTTCGCTGGCTTTTAGAAGGTTTACCGCTTCAGCAGCTAAAAGCGATAACGAAATCTGCAAAAGGTGTCTTTTATACTCCCTGGTATAATCATCCATAACTTATTCTGAACGGAAATGTGGTGAATGATTTGAAGAACGTTCCTAATCGAGAAAATCAAAATTAACGATTAATTCGAATACTTGCGCAACAATTAGCTCAGTCAAATCGACAAATCGAAGCATTGACTGGACAAGTTCGCCAATTAACCAAGGCTTTATATGGTTCAAAATCGGAAAAATCAAAGTATCAAGGGCCAGACTGACATGGCTCTTTATTCGATGACGATCCGTCTTTTAACGAATCTGAGCACACAGAAGAACATAGCTCAGCGACGGTTACTTAAACTGTTAAGCGTAAATTACAAAAAAAACGGAATGATTCTTTTCATGATGGGATTGAAATAGAAGAAATTCACCATCATCCCACCAATACACAATGCGACTGTTACCTTGGCCCAATGACCGAAGCCGGTACAACTATTGCGCGTGAAGAAGCAAAATTCATTCCGGCAAAAATGATGCGCATTCAGCATATTGAACATACCTACGAGTGCAAGCACTGCAAAATGGATGCCACACAAAAAGCACAAATGAAACGTGGGAAAGCCCCACAAGCTGCCATTCAGAGAAGCATTGCGGGACCTACCGTTCTAGCAAAACTCATCTATGATAAGTTCATCCAATACTTGCCTCTTTACCGTTGGGAACGATATGGCCTGCTTACGAATGATAAGAACTTTTCAAACTGGGTGTTCCATGCAGCAATGGAATAGACCCAAGTACGTCGCTTTATCCAATATTTATTAGGATCATTAAAACAAAAACCTCGTTCGGTGAACCGAAAAATTTCTTCCTTAAAATCATTCACAGCTAATGATTTTACGCACGGGATTGAATCGCCAAAGACCGATGATAAACTTCCTGTCTATATGACACTAACGGATCTATAACAGCTATTTGACTATTTAGAGCGCTCCCAATCACGTTTTTCGATGCGGAATGAGCTAATGTTTAAATTATTAGCAACAACAGGTCTGAGGCGTTCTGAGCTCGTTTCATTGACCTGGGAACAAGTTGATTTGGTAAGTGAAACAATTCGAATAGAAGGAAAAGGGAAAAAAGAACGTATATTGCCCCTTCATCCACACTTAATGCCGCTTCTGGCATCCTATAAAGCTTCTTTAAGATCATATTAAATTTATCCAACAGAACCTGTTTTTCTAAATAAAAATCGTAAAGCATTAGATCCGCGGGGTTTACATGTCATTTTTTAAGATGTATTGAAAAAAGCAGGCCTTCCACCTACCCGCTTCTCGCTACATCACTTACGGCATACTTTTGCAACATTGATGTTACAGCAAAGTAAAGATAACGTTGATTTACGAACACTGCAAGAATTACTTGGCCATGAAAGTATTACATCAACTCAAGTCTATACACATGTTAAGTTTGAACAGAAAAAGAAAGCAATTGATTCTTTTCGAATATTTTGATTCCTTATTTTTTAAACGGAAGCAACTACCCGTAAATGGGTAGTTATTATTTATTAGAAAAATCGTAACCGTTCAATTGATTTGGATAGCTAGACTGAAAATGATTAGTTGTTAATTGCGGTTGATAAGGATAATTCATATTTGTTGACGGCATTGTAAATCCTTCTGATTGAAACCCGACTTGTTGACGATAAGAATAAGGGTTTACTTCAGCTGTTTGAAACGGTGATGTTACATTTTTACCTTCAATTGAAGGATTAGAAAAAAGTGTAGCATTATTAGAATAAGGACTTGTATTCGATAACATTGCGTGCTCCTTTTTTTAAAAAGTAAAACGAATTAGTTGATCCTTAAATTCATTAATATAGTGTGGATTTTTTAATAGGTTTTCATATGCTACTGGTAGTTGTTCATAGATCGTTTCTAAATCCATTAGTTCTGTTGTGACCCAGGTATTTATATTATGTAAACTAAAATTATTTGTCGTGGAGGAGGGCTTGGTTAACTACTGTACATGGACATCAAAGTTTATACTTTACTTTGATGACAAAATTGTTTAGACTTTGGTGTCTTATGTGTTTTCTCAATTTGATATTAAATTCATATTAAAAAAACAGAACCATACTTGTTAGTTCTGTTTTTTTAATCTTTGTTGATTATTAGATTCAATACTACTTTATTCAAAGTAAACGAAGAGAAATTAGAATTACAATAACGATCTTACTACCCACTTTTTATTTATCCCACACTCTCATCTACTAGTACTACTATTTTTTATTACCAAATTAGCCGTTTCACTCGGATGGTTTAGAGGAAAATGATGACCATATGGAACAAAATCAACCTTACCAAGATGCGAAGGAGCAGAATAGCCTCTGTCATAATCCCCCCAAATAATGCGAAGATTATACTTTGTTACTTCATTGAAATCACCTTGAACGTTTTTAAATAGTAAACTGTTAAGCTGAACCGTGGTATTTAAAATTCTAGGAGAAGTAAAACTGTTACTTATTTTTTCAATATAATGTTCAGGGATGCTCTCCGTACTTTCAAATAAACCATTACTTAATAAATAACGCTCTATCAAATTAGTAGTTGCCAATTTCAATGTCCATTTGTTCAAAAATTGAGGAACATTTATCAATTTAGCATTTTTTTTAGCAACAGGTGGCTGAAGTAAAGTAATTGTATACTTCTTATCTATGTACTTTTGTACTAATGCTTCCAAAAGAATATACGCACCAAATGAATGGCCAATTAGATGGGCACCGTTAGTAGCTTTCTCCAATAACTTTTTCACTACATTCAAATAGATATTTAAAAGATTTTTCTCTCGTTTAAAAGGAGAACGTCCCAAACCTGGAAGGTCCATGATCCATACAGGTCGACCCGTTTTTTCATGAAGCTCTTTCCCTAAAGGAAATAAATCCTCTCCATCACTTAATAAACCATGTAATAAAATAAACGGTTTACCCTCTCCTTGTGATTGGTAAATGGTAGTATTATTACATAATGTTCGTTTAAATAAATGACTGGGCTGGCCATTTTGATACATCATGCGATAATCCAGATCAGCTATTACGGCTGGGAAAAATTTCATTACATTTGTCTCCTTAAACCAATCTTCTCCCATAATCTTTTTCGCTGAACCATTTGAAAATGTTCGATTTGTAATAAAGTTCAGCCCATCAGCAGGAATTTGGGTTATTTTGCTTACGCCACTATTCATAAGTGCTTTCATAAATGGCAATGGGGCAGAAATTTTAGGTGCAGTCATATTCATACTTTCTGACATAGCATCTAATAATTCTGAAATATTCTGATCATGTTGTTTATCTTCAACAAGTGTATATGTTTGTATAGTTGGTTGCTCCAATCTGAAAACCTGCACAATAAACTTTGCTAGTTCATTGTTTGCAATAAGTGGTAATCTATATTCCTTACCTCCAGGGATCACTGGCATGAGCCCCTTTCGCATACTCTTCACAAGTAAGCCTAAGCCTCCTGTTTGCTCCGTACTCCCTGTTTTACTACTACCAACTACAGTTGGTGGATTAATTACTGAAAGCGGATAACCTACTGTTGATGCCTGCTGACGGATATAAAGATCTGCTAAAAACTTTGTTCTCTCATATGGATTTTTTATTTTCAAAAAATTGTTTCCTTCTTTAAACACATCTATCGCAATCTTGCTATTTATATCATCAAAGGGACTCATATAGCCTACAACATGAATAAATTGTTGCAATCCCTTCAATCGATGAATATTTTTAGCGAATTCACTAATATGTTGGGCACCATTCAAAAATACGGAAGCTGCCTCTTTGCTTGTCGCTTGAATATCCATGGGGCCACCTGCGTGAATAATCACATCCGTTTTCAATACCAACTCCTTATCTTCAGCACTTAGACCTAAGTCTATTTTCGACAAATCACCTTCAATAAAGTGCATAACTGCCTCTTTTAAGATGCCTCTTTCTTGATAAATGCGTGTTGCTTTACTTTTCGATCTCACTAATAGAAGAATTGTAACATGCTCTTTGGCTAATTCCTTCACTAATTGCTTTCCAATAAAACCTGTGCCACCAGTTAAAAATACTGTTCTCATATAAATCCCCCTTTTAGTACTATTCAGTACTAATTTGATGTAAAAAAAATGCTTCTTTTATCGAAGCAAGTTAAAAAAATGATCTGCTGTTTTCATGATTACAGTTGCATCCTTCAGTGTTTCTGAAATAAATAGCGCTCCTTCAAGATTTGTAATAAAAAGAGATGCAACCTCGTCAATATTAATTGTCTTTCTAAATTCACCATTCTCTATCCCTTGTTTAAGTAATAGAGAAACTTTCGTTTGTAATCCTGCAAAAAAAAGACCTATTTTTCCTTTTACTTTTGTGGCATTTGCAGGGCTTTGAATATAAAGCGTAATAAATGGACAGCTCCCCTTATATTCTCTCGTCTGAACTCCTTGTGATAATTGCTTTAAAAACAGTTGGATACGATCTTCAACTAATAATTGGTTTTGAGATAGTAAGCCATCAATTGCAGATTGATACATTTCTATCCAATAATCAACGACCCCTTCCAACAATTCTTCCTTATTAGAGAAGTGATAATACACATTAGACTTTGAAACTTTGCTTACACGAACTAATTCATCCATGCTTGTATAAGCAAACCCTTTTTCTAAAAATAATGTTGCAGCTACTTCAATCACACGTTTTTGATTCATTAATTTTACCCTTGTCATAATTAGTACTATACAGTCCTATAATAGGTGTTGCAAGTATTTTTGTTAGTTTTATAAAAATTGATCAAAAAAGCTATACTTTAATTGATTTTACTGCTAATAATTAATCTCATTTTGAACAAAGTTGAACTGAACCCCAAAACTGTTTTGGATGGCTTGCAATTCAACAATCTGGCCCTTTAGATGAAGAAAGACGCATTCCTTTTAAAAGTAATGCGCCTGTTTATGTAATAGCAGTTTACTTCTTTTTGTTTGCATGCCTTTTTGCAAATGTAGAAGGGGAAAATGAAACTTTGTATTTCCCTTCAAGTTCCTTCCTTACTTTTTCCGTTAGCTTTAATCCTTGTTGATTATGTATTTCTTCAAGTTCAATTCCAATAGGAACTATTTCATCATTAGCCCAATCAATCCACTCACCATATTTTAATATCCATTTTGTTAATTCCGATTGCAGTTCGATGGAAATTGGAACATATGATATTTCAAAGTTACAGAGGCATTTATTACACCATATAGCATCAGCCCCGATATCTGCTTCTACTCTTAAATCATATGTTTCATCACATTTACATTGTTCAATCATTGCTTTTTATCTCCTCTTATCTTTTCTCTACTATTTTTTGAGTAAAGAGATGATTTCTTTGTTTTGTTCAATTTGGATTTCAATATTTACCCAAATAATCTGAACCCATCTTAATAGTAACGCTACTAACAATATAGGTATTAACTGAAACAACAATCCAACCATATCTACCGTATCTCCAGAAAAATTCATGCAAACCCTTCTCTATAATATAATTTTACCATATATAGAATTCAGTTTAACAATTAAACAATATGGCCCTTTTCATGAAGAAAGATGCTTTCCTCATTACAGAAAAGCGCCCGATTGCGGAATACTTTTGATTTACACTTTTTATATAAAAATTACCTGATAATGTATTTTTTTAAAAGTATCAAATTGTTATTAGAATTTATTATAGATAGGGAGAAGAATATAAAATAATTGGACCCGAAGTTCTTATCATTTTACACTTCGTTTGTTTAAGTAGAAAAGGTTTTTCCTCCATAGATGAAGTAAAGCCCCGGTTAGTTCAATTATTTTTAAACAGAAGTTTTAAAATATTCTTTGTAAACTCCTCATATGAAGAATTCTTTCCCCGCTGGTTATACCACTTTCGAATCGTTTCTACTAACCAAAACGGCACAGAATTTCCATCTATTAAATGATAGTATTGCTCATATCCTTTTTTTAAATGCTCCCATCGAAAATCATTACCTTGTAATGTGTATTCAGAGACATCAATTATTTTTGCTCTTCCATTTTGTAGTAAAATATTTTTCAAATGGATATCACGGGGGTTGAGGCCCTTATTCCGAACATATTCCCTTGCATCCTCCACTTCATTTACAACCTGTTCTGGAATGTGAATACCTTGTAGAATGCAGTCAAAGAGAGTCGTTCCTTCTTCATAGCCTAAAATAAGATATTCGTCATATGAAGCAAAACATGTTGAAAAGAAAGGTGAATCTTCTAATAATTGATAAACATTTGCTTCAACTTTTACTTTGTGTAATTTGTCCTTAGCATATATTTTAAATGCATAGGCTGGGGCAGAAAGAGACTGAAAAACAGCCGCATCTGTCCCAACACCTATACACTTCAAATCATTAGCTTCACCACTTATGGTTACTGGATCGTTATTTGGATTTGAAAATACTTTAATTTTAGAAAGAGAGCCAATAGCTTTGTCCCAGTCGTTTTCCAAATAATCACTCCCTTCATTAGCATTTAAGAAACCTACATTATCCAAGTTACTTTAATAGTGATTCTCTATTCCTCTTAACAAAATTCAGATTATACATTGCAGTTCATTGATTTTTACCTAACACTCCCGTAAAAGCTTGGAGGGTACTATTTTCATCATTATTTTGAATACCTCATTATCATATTCTTAGATTTTAATTAAATTCCTGAACATCGAATTTTTACTTTGAATTTTTTAAATTGGTTTTTTGTAGAATGATAGGTTTTAATTATTTTGATCCTCAAAGAACATATATTGTGATTCTGAAACACCTAGCTATGTTCATCACTCTTTGAATAATTTTTATGAATATTGGACAAATCTACATTGAACGATAATTAGCATTATTTAAACGAATAATCCCCTTTTGAACGATAAATTATAGGAAACTTCCGATAACTAGAAAGTTGTGACCAAGGTATTTATATTATGTAAACTAAAATTATTTGACGTGGAGGAGGGCTTGGATACGTCAACGCCCATAATATCTGTTGTATATGTGTATATGGACAAGAAAGTCCAGACAAACTCACAATTTCAAAAATTTAAAGACACTAAAGATTTTACTTTGGCGTCTATATTTTATGAAGTCCACTCTATTTTGCGGTAATTTATACAACTCATTTAATTTTATTTGAATAGTTGTACTCTCTTCATACTAATTGACTACGACAATCTCACAATCATAGCTATCGTTCATAGCAATACCGACATCCTCTGACTTACCTTTTTCGCAAATTTCCTCTAAGGTGTATTCTATAGCAAATACGCTAGTTAACAGGAAGCCCTACGATAGCTCGTTAAACAGTAATACGTTGACCCTGATGAGAAATAACGGCTCTCGCTTCAATAATCAGGAAATCTTAGTAAAAGATGTTTACAAACAACTTAAATATAGATATACTTACAAAGTAAACATAAAATTCTTAAGGAGGTCGAATGAGATGATCGTTATCGTTAAATTGATGTCATTGTTAGCCACAACTAAAGTAAAAATGAAAATCACACATTCGACCAGATCGGAATGGATCGCTTAAGTTTTTTGTAATTTAGCATACCCATACCGCAGGGAGAAGTGTGCCCCTGCGGTATTTTTGTGCCTTTTTTCACCGTAGAGGAGTCTCTCTACGGTTTTTTTTATTTTTTATGGTAATTTAAGGAGGTGATCATAAATGATATTAAACTTTTTTGCTCTCACGATAACTATTACAAAACGTGAGATCTCTCTTGAGAAAGCACTTCATAATGAAAATGCGAAAAAAATCTTTGAAGAGAACCGAAGAAAAGTAGATAATTATATTCGTATTCGTCAATATTAATTTTCTTAATTAAAAAACATGAAAGGTGGGAAATGAAATGATTTATATGATCAAAAGACATCATGCAGTTTTATGGCTGGAGAAAGACACAACCACCAGATGAAGTAATATAAAGTGACAATATAGCTATTTAATTTTATAATCTCCGTAAAACTAACCCGTTCTAATCTAGGACGGGTTGCTTCAGGAGGTATTTTGCACTTTTTTAAGCGATATGATATGTTACACATACAACTTGATGTAGTTTAAAAAAATACTAAACTTAATTCCATTATTCTGCCCTATCGGCCATCCATGTAGCATATTGTTTATTACAATTTCATTTGTAATAAACAAAGTTTCCACATAGTAATAGCTATTAAAAGTTTAATTGAACACTTTATATTCAATAACGAAGTCAAACGTCATAACTATATAACTATTTCAAATAGATAGGAATGGAAATTGGATTTATAAAAATGATTAGTTGTTAATTCCAATTGATAAAGAAAATCCATCGTAGCCATTTGCTGCTACTTCGTGATATTTCTTACGATACAGTTGCAATTCACCACGTTAAACCGATTGTGTTTTTGCTTTGCCATTAATTTATGCACCCGTATATCAGCTATCTTTATCTGAATAAAACGTCGCTGCTGCTACCGTATTCATATGGATTGACCAAAATTCTTCTGCAATGGTTTTATTGGATTGATTGTTAAACTTCCTTCAATAGGTTTGTTGCTAACACTTTGGATTAGAGCGTTCAGTGATTCTCCCCATGAAACACTGATAGCATATATTCCCTTTCCTGCGTACATAAACTCCATCAGCTACAATTTCAACCAGGATTAGGATTACCTGACGAACTGATCCTATATAATAGTTTTCAAGATTGTTAAGATAATTCCTATGAAAAACCCGCAAATTGCACCATTCACTCGTATCCATTGTAGATCCTTACCAATGTTATTTTCCATCATAGTAATAAGAGTTTCGTTATCTAATTTTTCCAGATTTTCTTTGACAAGAACACCTATTTTTGAATTGTTCTTATCAAGGTAGTGTAAAATTTGCTTTTGAATCCAATGTTCAATACTTTCCATTTTTTCAGGCGTTTTTATGCTATTTATAAAGTTTTGAATAAGTGAGATCACATACTTATCAATAAAATCCTCATCTTCGACTAGAAGAATCAACTTCTTCTGTAGTTGCTTTAAAATCTCTGTAATTTGATCTACCGTGTTCCAATTGTTTACTTGTGTTTCCTTCCAATTATTTATTTCAACCATTAATTGTTCCTTATCTTGTATGCCTTCTAACTCTTCTCTAATTCGAGAAAGAATCAAATTCCTATAGGGGTTATCATCACTCTGTAAAAGAATGATTTTTTTAAGCATAAATGGTTGAAGCATAGTTCCGAGCTTTTCCTCGGTAATTAAATTACGAAAAGAACTAATGGCCATCTTTAAAAAGCCATCTGCTTCGATATTATCTAGTAATTGTTTGGCTATTCTTCCTATTTTCTGCTTTGCTTCTTCTTTTGACATCCACTTTTCGATTTCAGTCAAGGTATAGTTCAATGCTTTTTCATCTAATTTTTTGTGAAGTGCTTGGGTAATTATAGATTCAAGAACTTTTTCTACTTTTAAAGAATGAAGATATTCCTTTAAGACCTTTTCCATAAACGGAGCTATTTTTTCTACATTTACAAAATTAATTATCTCTTTAAGAACTAAACACATTCTTCTTTTGAAAGTTACGGATGACAATTCTTTCTCAGCAAGTTGTATTAGTTTATCTGCAAAATTAATTTGTTGGATTTTCTCTTTAATACTTTCTTTAGTGAGCCAATCATTTTCAAGCATGGTTATAAGAGCTGTAATCATTCTATTCCGGTTTTTTGGAAGCAATGCGGTATGTGGGATAGGTATACCCATTGGGTGGCGAAAAAGAGCTGTTACAGCAAACCAATCTGCTAACCCCCCAACAAGTCCTGCCTCAAATCCCCCTTGCAATAATTTTCCCATAAGGGTTTCTTGAAATGGAATCGTTATGAGAAATCCTGCACTCATAACTCCCAAAGAAATCTTCGCTAAATAATTTGATTTTTTTCCCTTTTTCATCAATGTAATCAACCTCTTAAATTATTCTATATACATATTAGATTTAATCAGACTTACTTAGAGACTTCTAAAAATAATACCCCTTGTCAAAGTTTAAAGGGTTCCGTTTTTGAAGATAAAAAAATAATAACATTGTAAATAGCATACTAAATCGGATTGATTTCAACAATTAATCAACAATGTAAATAGTAAGCAAAACGCTTAGATTTTAATATTTATTATTAGTACGGATACCTGTTATTTGACATAACATTAGAGTATGCTCAGATAATAAAACGCACTCTTTAATGATAATGTATTATTCTTCTTACTCTACTGAGTGGTTATTAAAAGTCATTTCTCGCTTATTTCTCTTTTTTTTATAAGTATTAAATACTTTATTCGCAATATTTAAAATTAACCTGATTTCTGATTTATTTCTGTTCAATTATATATCTGAATGAATAAAAAAAGTCGAACATACATATTTGAATGTTCGACTCTTCATGAATTCCTCAATAAATATCAATATAATTATTCTTCAATGAAACTTGTATCATATTTCTGTTACAACTATTTAAGTTCATTAATATGAATAATTTCTATGAGTATTGGACAAATCTACATTGAACGATAATTAGCATTATTTAAACGAATAATCCCCTTTTTTACGATAATGGGATGATTTTGTACAGATAATAATTATAGTTTAATACGATATCTGGAGGTTTTATACTTGCAAGTGAACCGAAAAATCTCTTCCTTAAAATAGTTCGCCAAATATTGTTTAATTGAACGATACCTTCCTAATGATTTTACGCGCGGGATTGAATCGCCAAAGGCCGATGATACTTCCTATTTATATGACATTAACGGATCTAAAGCAGCTATTTGACTATTTAGAACGCGCCAAATCACGTTTTTCGATGCGGAATGAGATAATGGTTTAAATTGTTAGCAACAACAGGTCTGAGGCGTTCTGAGCTCGTTTCATTGATCTGGGAACAAGTCGATTTGGTAAGTGAAACAATTCGAGTAGAGGTTATAAGCATTAAAACAGGTGATATACACCCGAGTAATAAGGAGAAACTTTTATAAGTTCAGTTAGCAACTTTAATGCAAAAAGTCCTTCTTAAATTAAACTACTTCGTTAGTTCAATAAAAAAAAGAGTTGCCTATGCAATTCAACATTATTCAATTAACGCACCCTGATAGATTATTAAGTCTTTAGTTTTGTCCCCATTTATTTTCGAAAATAAGATGTTCTAAAGAACGTCTTTTTTCCCAATTAGCTAACTCTAAAATGGGCTTTTCTGGGTAATTTTCAGTATAACCGATTGATATAAGAGCAATGGGATCGATGTGTGGTGGTATTTCTAAAATGTCTCTAATATCATTCTTTTTATAAAAACTTACCCACCCCATCGCAAGCCCTTCAGCACAAGCTGCTAACCACATATTTTGAATAGCACAGGCTGTTGATAAAATATCTGTTTCAGGAATTGAATTTCGTCCTAATACATGGGAACCTCCTCTTGTAGGGTCACATGTAACACAAATAGTCATAGGAGCTTCTTTTAAACCCTCAATTTTTAAATCAAGGAATTTCATTTTTTTCTCCCCATCATAATGAATAGCTAATGCTCGGCTTTCTTTTTCTGCTGCCCAAGCCAATTTTTCTTTAATTTTGTCAGTGGAAATCAAAATAAAGTTCCAAGGTTGCATAAATCCTACTGAAGGTGCATGATGAGCTGCATTTAATATTCTATGTATAATGTTTTCAGGGATAGGAGTTGATAAAAAACTTCGAATATCTCTCCTATTATAAATAACTTTATAAATAGACTCTCTTTCTTCATTAGAAAACATAAATTTCTCCCCTTTTCTTTTCAAAAATGTTTATTTTTAATATTAACTGATTTTTCATTATTCTGCCACGTAAGTTGAAGTAAAAATGCACCAAAAAGCGTGGTTTGGGTATGTTTGTCCTTATCGCTGTATCCGCATAAATCTGACTCCACCTCTCCTTACTTCGGATTAACATTCGTCAAATCGATTACCACATTTCCGTTCAGTTTCATATAGACAACTTTAAATATAATATTCGTGTTTTATTTAATTCTTGATGTGTTCAGCCGATGGACAAATAGCACTTCTATCTCTTAAACACGAATGTTTCAGAACAAATGGTGCAATATAATTCGTTTATTATATTTTGTTAGGATTATTTACGGACAATTAGCTCTAACAATATAATTCACTTCAATTTACACTTTCCGCAGCGGCTTTTTTCGCTAGTCTTGTGATTTCTTTAACAATGTCGATTAGCGTTACGCCCTTTGCAAACTGTGTTTGTTTGCTATTTGGAAATTGAATTGGTTCTTTTTGGGTTGACATAATAACTCTCCTTTTTTTGTTTTCATTTTGGGAAATTAAAAACTATATTTGTCTACTGAGAATATTCAATAATCTAAGATATTGATAAATCTCAATCATTGAATAATCTAAAAAGACGCTTTCCATGTTTCCATGAAAGCGCCCGATTGTTGAACAGTCGTCATCTACCTAAATTTCTTTTACTCCTTTAGTGGTCAGAAAAATACGGGTTTACAACGTTTAAAAATTCAAAGAATAACCCTATACAAATGTTCAAACTTTCTACCTCGTTACGCTGCTATTGCGGTTTCTTATTCTGACCATGGTGAATGTAAGATACAATGACAGAAATTCTTATTTTTATATTCCGGTCTAAAATGTTGAACAATATCTTCTTTCATATTACCAAAAGTAGTTTCTGGCTTATGCTTAAAGCCTCCATAAAACGCTGGAATAATTTCCTGTTTGAAATTGTTACGAGGGAAGGCTTTTATAATTTCTTCACGTAGGTGCGCAGGAAATTGTTCAAATCCATCCCCCATCACATCTAAGCCAACACCTGAAAAGAGTAATCCTACTTCAGTCTCTTTATGTTCTGCAATGCCAGGTGTAGTGTGTAATGCGATCGAATCCCATACTAGACGAATCGATTCATCTGGAATTTGATACTGCTGTAGGAAGCTTCTTGCTGCATTTGCACCGTCCACTTCAAATCGTAAATCTGGGCTACTAAATTTTTCTGTTAAGCCTAAATCATGGAATAATGCACTAACATACAGCAACTCTAAATCATAATTCTGTTTAGCATTTTTTCCGTTGACTGCACCAAATAAAAACACACGATTCGAATGATTCCACAACAAGTCATTTCCATGCTCACGTAAAATATCTACTGCATCTTTCGCCAATTGAGAATCTGGAATTTTAATGCCTGCTATTTCTTGAAACATCATAAAAAAAACCCCTTTACAATTTGATAGTTCTTTATGAACTTATCTTCAGTGTAAAGAGAATTTTATCATTCGTCTATTGTATCATTTCTATGATAATGATAGATAAAATCTATAATGAAGCACTTAAAAATTATTTAAATTTGGATTTCAGAAAAAAATATAAAAAGGGCTACATATTACATATGCACCCCTTTTTAGTCTCATAAATTATTTTTTTATCTTTTCTTTCTCAATTAACATCGTACCTTTTTCTTTTAAGCTTGTATGGAAAGAAAAAGCTTTCTCAAGAATATGTGGTGTATGCCCACCCACTTTTTCTTTTGCTTCTTCAAAGTAAGCACGTAATTGTGGTCTATACTTAGGATGTGCGATTTCGATAAGCTTTTCTGCTCTCTTCACCGGTGGAAGTTCACGAAGATCAGCATATCCCTGCTCTGTCACAATTACATCTACATCATGCTCTGTATGGTCGATATGTGATACGAAAGGAACGATTGTTGAGATAGCTCCATTTTTTGCTAGGGAAGACGTTACAAAGATTGTAATTCTAGCATTACGAGCAAAGTCACCAGATCCACCAATTCCATTCATCACTTTTGTTCCGCTAACGTGAGTTGAATTTACGTTTCCGTAAATATCTACTTCAATCGCAGTGTTAAATGAAATAACGCCTAAACGACGAATAATTTCTGGATGATTAGAAATTTCCTGAGGTCTGAACAAAACTTTCCCTTTGTATTTTTCTAAATCTTCAGCTAGTGAATCAACACGCTTCTTCGAAAGTGAGAACGAAGTACCAGCTGCAAATTTAACTACACCAGCATCGATCAAGTCAAAGATACCATCTTGTAATACTTCTGAAAAAACTTCGATATCTTTAAACTGAGAATGTTTCATACCATTTAAAACTGCATTAGCAACAGACCCTACCCCAGACTGTAATGGAGCTAATGATTCTGTCAATTTTCCAGCTTCTACTTCACCAGCTAAGAATTCTAATAAGTTATTTGCAATTTGCTGTGTTTCTTCATTTGGCTCAAATAACGGTGAAGGAATATCAGGCTGTTCTGATAATATAATTCCTTTTACTTTATCTGGATTAACTTTGATTCCAATTTCTCCAATTCGATCTGAAACTTTGTACAGTGGAATCTCTCTACGCTCACCTTGATTCTTTGGTACAAAGATATCATGAAGGCCTTCGTACGCTTTAGGAGCAGTAGTGTTAAGTTCAATGATAACGTTATCAGCTTGTTCCACAAAGATGGGTGAATTCCCCACAGAACCAGTTGGAATAATATAACCTTCTTCAGTGATCGCAGCTGCTTCGATAATTGCATAATCAATGTTTCCTAATGACCCTTTTCTTACTTCTTCTGCTGTATGTGATACATGTTGGTCAATATAGTATATCTCACCTGCATTGATTTTCCCACGCATTACAGGGTTAGCTTGGTAAGGAACACGTAAATTAATGATGTCAGCTTCAGCCATTGATTGGTCAGCAGTTGGCCCTAATGAAGCCCCGGTATATAGATATTAAAAAATACTCTAAATGCCGTAATTCCATACTACTTCAATCCTTTTTAATGAAATTTTTATTACTTTTGTTAATCAGATAATTTAGTTATTAAGTTATTAAGTTATTAAGTTATTAAGTTATTAAGTTATTAAGTTATTAAGTTATTAAGTTATTAAGTTATTGTATTTTAAAGTAATAATCCTTTGATGTAAACAATATTAGTGCAGAAATTGGACGGTTTAGCTTTTTAGAGAAACATGTGCATGGTAACCTTCAATAATTTGTTGCTCCTCTAACTTCCATACTTGCTCAGTTACTGACGGAGAAGATAAGTGAACGGCTTTCCCTAAATCCTTCATTGAAATTTTTGCATTTGACTGTAATAATCCCACGATATTTTTATCAATTTGGTCCATAAATTATACGACCTTTTTTTATAAAATAGAATACCCTAAATTCTTTATATAATAAATACAAACAATCAAATATCCTTATTAAACTTATTTATTAGCCTTCTATATTTGTATAAAATGAGGATATCAGGAGGCGATTTGGGATATGAAAAAAGATTTTTATGAACTTCAACAAAGGGATGCTTTAATGGCATAAGGACACAGAAGTGAACAAAATTTTTTATAAAAACAAGAGTATTTCAAAACTACAACAATATTGAAAACAGTATTAAAGGAGAACATATATGGGAATTGAACTTGTTCATTTTAGCATTGGTAAACCGAAACCAATGAAATATGCAGTAAATAAAGAAATGACAACAGGTATCTGTAAAGAACTTGCTGAAGAGGTTTTCCTATCAAAAGATGGATTTCTGGGAGACGGTGTAGCTGACCTAAGGTTCCATGGTGGGCCTGATCGAGCAGTTTGCGTCTATCCTTATGAACATTACGCACAGTGGGAACAAGAATTTCAAACGAAGCTCCCTCCATCTACATTTGGTGAAAACATTACTGTAACAAATATGTTAGAATGTGATGTATTCATCGGGGATACATATCAATTAGGAGAGGCCATTATTCAAGTTACACAAAGCCGAATCCCATGCAGTACCATTTCAAAAAGACTTGGCATTCCTGGGATTTTACCTCGCATTGTAGCGACCGGTTATACTGGTTATTTATGTCGCGTTCTTGAAGAAGGTATCGTTCGTAAAGATTCACAAATAAAACTGCTAGAACGTCATCCTGACTCAGTTTCTATTCTATTTTCTAACGAAGTATATTTTCATAGACGGAAGGATATTGAGGCAATGGAGAAAATTGTAGCTGTTCCAGAACTAGCAGAGGATTGGCGTGAACCGTTAACAAGTCGTTTAGCAAAATTAAAATAATGTATCTAGGGTTCCCATTCGCTTTTTAACGAAAAAATACGAACAAACAAAAAGATGGGGTCCCGACACATAATCATTTTTAGGAGTATCTTTCCCGATGTTCAACTAAATATCCTGATTTATGCCACAATCCCTATATAGAAATTTGGATAAGGAGCAGTACCACTTATTCCAAATTTCTAGCCCAACCCAAGGAAAGAAAGCGCAACGATTAATAGGATTATAGAATCGATCGGTGCGAATGCCGCTAATAAGCCAGCAAATAATAAATTCACTCCGAAAGCCATACTTTAATTACTGAATTTTTACATTAATAATAACGCTGTGAGAGCAATCGAGATTCAGTAACACGTACCCTTGCCCATCTCGATTGCTCTCACAGCGCACAATAAAAGTATTCCGTGTTTCTTGATTTTACATAATATAGGATGAGCACCTCCTGTTCTACAACTTTAGACTACAGCTTTTCCTTATCCCTTCAATATTTGTATGTATTAAATATCTCATTAGTAATTTTTTCCTTTTATCTTCTATTAGATTTTGCAAGATCATACTCAACTCTTTTTTTCAAAATACTTATTATCGAAGCTTAGAGTGTCAAATTTAAAGATACGACTTGGTGTCTTTTTCCAAGCCCTCAGTAATCTTTTCTAACGTCTGAATGGTAATCTTCCTATCCCCTATTTCAACCCCAGACAAATACGAAGTTTGCTGTCAGCATTTTTCAGCTAATTCAATTTCCGTATTCGATGTTGCTACTAACTAATTTGACTAAACTATCCACAAAATAATTTCATAATAATAAAAAAGTTGATAAGGAAAAATACTCCGTATCACCTTTTTATCCTTTGTTAAGATATAGTATCAACTAGCTTAGTTTGTTCGCTCTTATGAATATTGGACAAATCTACATTAAATGATAATTAGCATTATTTAAACGAATAATCCCCTTGTGAAGGATAAATTATTGGAACCATCCGATAATTAGAAAGTTGTGACCAAGGTATTTATATTATGTAAACTAAAATCATTTGGCTTGAGGGAGGGCTTATACGCCAACACCCCATAATTGTAAAAGAACACCAAGTACGCACATTCGCAATTTATTCGTAATTTCGAAAAAAACGGGACACAAAGTTTACACAGTTAGTCATTCCGACTTTTTTATAATGTGTGTTGTTAAAAGTAAAAAATGATGAACATCGAGAATTTGATGTTCATCATTTTCTTTAACTATTTTTTAAAACCTATTTAACCGTTATTATCTTCATACTTTGTACCTTCTGGAAAAGTATTGGACATTTCTTTAGCATTTTTGAAGTTAGAGTCATTTGACAAGATAAGCAAATTTTCGCAATCGTGTCCTATGCAAAAAATATTTTGACCATCTAGCATGCGAATTTGTTTACTATTTGAGTTATTCTTCTCAAAGAATATATTTTTTTGCGTGACCCACAATACTAGATCCCCTGCACATGATATTGGTATGACTAAAGAAAACAACTGTTTCAATTTGCCTTCATTTACAACTTCTATAATTTTATACTTTCCTTCTAAATCATAGTTTTTAGGATTAAATGCATATTGAACACAAAATGAATTGAATTCTTTTTTCATGTAATCTTCAACTTCAATGAAAAAGTACAGTGGAAATCCATTTATCTTTTTAATCCAAGAAGGAAACCAATTCTCATTACATTCAGGTATATAAAGCCCAGAAATATCAATAAGAAATTGAGGTAATTCTTTGATAGCAAAAGGCATCTTTTCTAAATAATCTTGGACATTCTCACAATCAATATTTACATACTCAAAGTAAAACCCCATAATTAACTCCTTTATATTTTCCTTTTACCATACCCACATATATTTCTTTTCACCAGTAAATGTATATCCTTTTATATACTGACCATTCCATCTGAAAACATAGTGAACATTAGGATTCCCTAAATGATAATGCCAAGCTTTTTCTTTAACAGTTTTTTTCCCATTTTTGAAAGTAACTATTGCATATTCAAATGAAAAAATTCTTCTATCTCCTGGACCACTTTTCTTCACAATAGATACTAAATTACCCTGACCAAATCTTATTGTATATTGTTTACTAAAATTTTAAAAATACTTGTTTATATTGCTACTTACAATATAATTTAATACTTTCATTAATTTTCGTGTTTTTTAGCTAGGTATTAGAAATATATAATACAGAATCTTTTTCAATATAATAATTTGCTGTTATTTTTTGTTTACTACCATTCTCAACATATATTATTTCTAACTGATTGTCTTTTGAAAAATTAGCAGTTTTTAAACCCTTACCAAACAAAAGCGAAGCATGTAGTATTGTAACAAAAGCTACACAATCGTTGAACCGGATGCCTCCTAATCCAACAGATAATTCTTTCCTATCTTGACGCTGCAAATTCTAAAAAACAAATGGGCTGCGTCTGCTTTCGTGTTGTCTTTATTCCGAAATTGAAGAGTTTTATTTTCATGGGAGTTTAAAAGACATTCCTGCTTCTTTTAATGCAAGATCATAAACCTCACCGTTTAATCTTTGAACATCAGTCTCCAGCAATTCTTTTCTAATCGTACTAAATAGGTCACTTGTAATGTGAGGAAATTCATTTTCCCAAACCTCTCTTTTATTCAGTTTGTTTAGCGATTCAATGATAATAAGATAAATGTTCGGGTATTGCTTCTTTATGTCGGAAGAATATTTTAAAAACTCTTTAAGGTACTTATCAAAATGATGACAGTCGCATTCTTCAACACCTGTATAGAATGGAAATCCACTTTCGTCTTCCCACTCTAAGAGAAGTCCCCAAAAAGCAGTAAGTGAACCTGCTCTATATCTGAAATTATCGTCATTAAAATGTTTATAATAGGGATAAAATAATTTGCCACACCAGTCTAAGTCTATTATCCCACCCATGCTTATCATATCATTATGTAACAGGACCAGTTTTTCATTAATTGAACTCATTGATAGACCTCCTTTAGAACACGATTAAGAATAGCTTTTAAACAGTTTATTTTTTTTTCCATATTAAAGTAGCCTGCCCCGTTAGCGAAAATAATTATTATTTTACTGTCCAAATTTTATAGATGATTTGTCCATTTATTTCTGTTTTTCCTGTACAGACACCGATTTGCAAGTTGTTATAAACAGCCCATTGAGGAAAAAGGGATGCTAAATATTTAATTACCTTTTCATCAGGTGTTGCATATCCTACATTATTTTTATCACTTAAATAGGCAACAAAATCTGGATATAATGCTTCTGTCCATTCTTTAACTTCAAACTCCGAATCAAAAATACGGTTATCCTCTTTATAGCTTCCATTTATCCACTTAACATTCCCCATTGAATTCACCTCATTTCCATTTTTTTACAACTATTGTTATATTCTTATGCTAACCTACTCTGTTAGCATAAGAAGAAATTGCTCTAATTGAACAATCGAACTCCGTTAGCTTAATAAGGATTATTCATTTATTTTGTAGAGGAAAACTTTTGAGAGAAATTATCTCTCAGGACTTTAGCCAATACTAACTAAACGCTTGCTAATTTTTACTGACTCTAAATATTTAATTTCTTAATATTTTTCAATTGCTTTTCAAGAGACCAATTTTTTGGTTTTTTACTCTTATCTACCCATGTAGCCCCTCTTTTAATCCATTTATCTAGATATTCTTCAAAAGTTAAACCTTGATCTAAATCATCATATCCAGATTGGAAACCACAACAATCGCAAATTACAAAGTTTGGTGCATCATCTTCTAAATACTGCGGCCATTCTAATTTATCAAAACCACAAACTTTACATGTAAACATTTTTTTCACCAACTCACTTTAAATTTTGAAAATATTTAAAACCATTTTTGGGTTTATAGAAAGATCCGATTTCTTTACTATTATGAAAAATAACTAAATCATTAGTTGAGTGTCTATAAGTGGCTACTCTTCCACCCGAAATCGCTCATGGTCGATAATTTGGATTTCATGCTAAATGATGAATTTCCTCAAACTATTTATTACTTTCTTTATTTTAGGCTTTTTTTGAGCTAACTTGCTCTGTTAGTAAAAAAACTTCCTCACTTGTTGGAGAAACGCCACCGTTCCTATTTCATTCCATAGAATACTTTACCTATCAAATCTTAACAATGTATTGCCTTATTTTATATATGTAATTTCTTCCTACAATAAGAAAAGAGAGCTGTCAAAGCAGCTCAATGGTCTTCAAGTAAAGCCCCTGGTACTCCCCCGAAAGAAGCTTTTATTGAATGGGCTTGTTGATAGTACGAACGTATCTTCTCTTCAATAAAAAAAATTATTCATCATGCATTGTGCCTTCAATGATTTTAAGAGTAATTTACAGACAAATTGGGTTAAAATAATATGTTTGATTATGAATGATTTATTAAGTAATATAATCAAGCCTCATAGTTAAAGGAGTTGATGGTGGTGGCACAATTAATCAACATATTAGTTGTTGAAGACGACAATGATATAAATCAATTATTATGTAGGATCGTTGAAAAAAGTGGATATGCTTCACAGCCAGCTTTCTCAGGAACAGAAGCCATGATTTACTTGGAGAAGCAAGATTGGGATATGGTATTACTCGATCTAATGCTTCCTGGTATGAATGGAGAAGAAATACTGTCAAAAATAGCTGAACAAAGTAACACTCCAGTCCTTATTATCTCAGCAAAACTGGAGCAGCAAGCTAAAATTGATGCTTTAAGATCGGGGGCAGATGACTATATTACGAAACCATTTGATATAGATGAAGTATCAGCGAGAATTGACTCTCATTTGAGAAGATATCGACGTTTGCAGGAACTTCCGATGAAAAAAGAATTAAGGTGCAAAAACATAGTGATTGATACAGAAGCTAAAAAAGTAGTTGTTGAGGGGAAATCACTCGCTTTTACAGCTCGTGAATACAATATTTTAGTCCTTCTTATGTCATCACCTAACAAAATTTTCACGAAAGAGAACTTGTTTGAAAATGTTTGGAATGAAGCATTTTATGGTGATGATAATACCATTAATGTTCATATGAGCAATTTAAGAAGTAAGCTCTCTAAGGCTAGCCCCGGTGTTGAATATATTGAAACAATCTGGGGAATGGGCTACCGTCTTAAATCTTAAGGTTTTCTTTAGATTTAACTTAAGCTTCTCTTATGTTCTTCTTACTATACTAAGTATATCAAGTAAGGGAGGTAAGTATATGAAAGATTGTGTACTTAAGACAAATCAATTATCAAAGCAATATAAACATCAAGTTGCTTTAAATAAAGTGAATCTATCGATTGAAAAAGGTTCTATTTACGGCTTTATTGGGCAGAATGGTGCTGGTAAATCCACGCTAACTCGTTTAGTGACTGGATTAGCAATGCCCACATCAGGTACTGTAGAGTTATTTGGAGAAACGGACGAAAGGAAGTTAATTCAAGCTAGAAAGCGTATCGGTGCTACGATTGAGCAACCTGCAATATATCCACATATGACAGCTGCTGAGAATTTGGAAGCACATAGACTTTTAAAAGGCGTCCCAGGTAAAGAATGTGTTCAAAAAACACTAGCACTTGTTGGTCTTCATGATACGGGGAAAAAGAAGGCGAAGAATTTTTCTTTAGGTATGAAACAAAGACTTATTCTTGCGATTGCTCTTTTAGGAGATCCAGAGTTTTTAATTCTAGATGAGCCCATTAATGGATTAGACCCTATGGGAGTTGTAGAAATAAGAGAGTTATTAAAAAAGCTCAATAGTGAAAAAGGCGTTACTATACTGATATCAAGTCATATTTTAAGTGAACTTCATTTGTTAGCTACTCATTATGGCTTCATTCATAAGGGAGAATTGATTGAGCAAATGACACTTCATCAGCTAGAAGATAAATGTCAGCAATATTTCCATATTAAAGTAGATAATACCGAAAAAGCTGCAACAATAATTGAAACTGTGCTTTCTACTAATGATTTCGAGGTCATGCCAGATGGTGTGATTAGACTATATAAGTATCTTGATCAACCAACCAAAGTTTCTACAGCATTAGTTAACGCAGGGTTAATCATTGAACAGTTTAAGTCAATGGGTCAAGATTTAGAAAGTTACTTTACAAAGCTTATTGGAGGAATTCAGCATGGGTAATCTATTAAAATCAGAACTATTTAAGTTAAAAAAGGATACATCGTTTAAAAAACTGACATTGGCATTGATGTTAATTGCTGCCCTTTTTCCTCTAATAGCGAGTATTTATGGAACAGAGCAAATTAGCGTTAATGAATTATTTCTAACTATCATTGGTAAGAACAATTACGTGTTAAAATTAATCCCATGTCTTTTAGCTGGTTATTTTATCGCTAGTGAATATTCTTTGGGTACTATGAAAAGTATTGCATCTTCGGGCAATAGCAGAATTAGAATTTATATCTCCAAATTAATGGTATTTTCATTTGGGGCAATCATTTTTTCAGTAATATTACCAATTGGTATGACAGGAACTGGGGCTATTCTTTCTCAATTTAACGATATGCCCGATTTAAAATACTTTGCTCAAATAATTATTTTTACTATGTTATATGCTGCAGCATTTGCATCAATAATGATGTTATTTGCAACAATGTTTACAGATAGTGGAAAAACGATTGGCTTGCTAATCTTAATATTCCTTCTATTTGATGGTGTAATGTTCATGTTAGCTAGTAAGATCACTTTATTTGAATATATTTATAATTATTCGGTATTTAAGTTATCATACGACTTCATTAATATAAATGCTTTGGAAAGCATTGAAGTATTTAAATTAGCGATAGTCCCGATTGTAACTTATGTGATATTTGGATTACTAGGAGTATTAGCATTCCAAAAGAAAGAAATTAAATAAATAATAAAAAGAAAGGCGAGTGAAATGATGATCTATATAGTAATTATATCTGTTATAGCTGTATTTTTTATCCTCATTCGCTTTTACTTATTGAAACTGGAACTAAAACGAGTTACTCGACAATTAAATCAGTTAAACAATAAAGTAATCTCAAAGAAAATAGATCTAACATTTTATGACAAAGATCTTGAGAATTTAGCAAAAAATATTAATGACCAAATTGATTTAACAAATGAAGCAATTTTTGAGAAATTAAGAACTGAAAATGAAATGAAGCAGGCAATTGCAAATATTTCGCATGATATTCGTACGCCAATGACGTCTATTTTAGGTTATATACAATTTTTAGAATCCGATGATATAGGTCTTGAGAAAAGGATAAAATACCAAAAGAACATTAAAAATGGAGCACTGAGATTGAAGGTTTTATTAGATGAGTTTTTTGAATTATCGACTATTGAATCAGCTGATTATCCATTAAAGGTGGAGAACCTCAAATTAAATAAACTGCTAGTTGAAGTGTTAATTGGTTTTTATGATGATTTCAATAAAGCACAGATCGAACCATCAATCCTTATTCCAGATGATGAAATTTATATTACAGGCGATTCATCAGCTGTTAAACGTGTAATAGAAAATTTAGTTTCCAATGCGATTAAACATTCGAGTGGCAATATTACTATTCAACTTGTTAAAAATTCGTCATCTGTTCAACTTAACATAATGAATCCTGCCAAAGAATTAAAAGAACAAGACCTCCCCCTTCTTTTTGACCGTTTTTATAAAGTTGATCAAACAAGAACAAAGAGAAGTACAGGTTTAGGATTGTATATTGCAAAAAGCCTCATGATAAAGATGGATGGAAATTTATCTGCAAAATTAAATGGAGATCAATTACTGATGAAATGTGAATGGAAAAATTGAATGCTATTTCTCTGGTGTGTTTCAAACTACTATTTAACGTTTAAAATCAAAGTGAATAAGATGATTTGAAGAATTTAACGAACAAAAAACTCACAAAATTTTTATCTGTATTTTGTGGTGCTGCAGCTTGGAGGCGATACTTTTCCCTTTACTCTTATTTGATATATAAACACTTACTTCCCCAACTCCAGAATATACAGTGCGTGTAGAGACAGGTGAGATGGCAATCCATCTAATCACTCTGTTATGTTCCTCTGCTACAAAGCGTAAAGTTGCATGATGTCTTTCATCCCATACTTGTTCACTCGGTACATATGTTTCAAACGTGGCCATCCCAGTATCGATTCCTTCTTTATAGATGTTTAATACCTCTTTTAAATCTTTGTGTTCCATTTTTCGAATAAGCAATGTTGCCATTCAATTTCCTCCTTATTATTTAGAAGAGGACTGCTAGCAATTGCTAACAGTCGAATAATTAACAACATGTATTGGATTGATTGGAAAGATTACTACTGCATACGCCTGTTTCTGGTAGCTCTAATTCCACACGTTGCGAAGCTTCCTCATCGCCTGCTAAATAGGCAGTTATTGATCGGACTTGTTCAAAACCTGTAGCCATTAAAAATGTTGGTGCGCGTCCATAACTTTTGGCTCCGACAATATAGAAACCTTTTTCCGGCTGTCTTAATATTTCTTCTCCATGCGCTCGTACTGTCCCACAGCTATGCATATTAGGATCAATGAGTGGTGCTAATGCTTGCACACTCTCTGTTACATTATCGATGGAAAGACGTAGTTCGCTGTTTATTGAAAAATCCGGTCGATTCCCTGCATTTACAATGAGTTCATCGAATCCTGTTAATACTGTTTGTTCTCCATTTGTAGTACCAACAATATTTATTTTTTCATCTTTTTTCACCATTGAAATATAAAATGGTGTCACTACTTCAATCTTACCTGCATCTACTAATTCATGAATACGTACACCTAGCGCTCCGCGTGCTTTCAAGGCATCTTTTTCTTCCCCACCATATACTTCCTCAACAGATTTTTTACGCATAATCCAAACAAGTTTCGTTGAAGGATTTTCTTTTTGTAATTCAACCAGAGATAATAAAGTATTGATAGCGGAATGACCGCCTCCAATAACCGCGATCTTCTTGTTAGCATATCTTTTAGTATTCGTATGAATATTTGGAATACCATACTCTATGCGACCTGCTAATATTTTTTCATTTTGAAGCCAAATACCTGTTGACTTTGCTGGGTTTGGGTTTCCCCAAGTACCTGTTGCATCAATAACAGCTTTAGCTTCAATGACATTTATGTCGTCTTCCGTTTCAATATATATAATAAAGGACTGATTTACACGATTTTTTGATTTCATCTTATCATTTAATTGACGTGAAACGCCCACTACTTTCGAGTTTAATTGAATGAAAGGTTTTATTTGTGCTAACGCTGCTAAAGGTTTTAAATAGAGATCAATTAATTCATGTCCAGTCGGTAATGTTTCTAAGTTAGGTTCTTGCCAATCCGTTTCCTCAAGTAAGGTTTTAGCAGCTTTATTGATGTTATATCGCCATGGAGAAAAAAGTGTAACATGACCCCAAGTGCGAATGTTATGAGCTATTTCACGCCCAGCCTCTAGTAATATAAAGGATTGATTTTGTTCCACTAAATGAGCAGCTGCAGCTAACCCGATTGGACCAGCACCAATTATTACAGTAGGTAAATTCGTATTTAAATCATTAAAAGCCTCTTGTGCTTTAATGTTATTAGTAGTACAGCAAGAATTATTTTGCTGAATTATATTAAATGTTTTCATAAATAAACCCTTCTTTTCTATAAAGTTTCAATATAAGCATTTCCTTATATACAGTTTATTTTTTACGTCTAGCATTAAGCTAGACGCAGTTATACTTATAACTTGGAATTAATATGCTTCAATCTCACACATTTTTTTCTCAATTTCTATTTTTGCTTTCTCGAATTGGCACCATGTTGAAGAACCATAGCGATCTTTATCCCCTTTAAAGAAGAAATCAAAAGCAAATGAATTGGCTTGAGCTACTGTATAATCTCTACTAGTAATAATAAGGGTCAAATAGGAAATGAAGTATTCTTTTGTTAACACACTGGCATGATTTACTGTCATGTTTTCATCCTCCTATTTATCAGCTTATGTAATTGCTGTGACAATGTATTTTTCACCTTTACTCATGTGGAATATCAACTTCATCAGCAGGATTTTGGTGAATATCCTAATAAGACTAAACCCAATTCGCCATTCTCTTCTTCTGCATGAATTGTGACTTCTGTTAATTGAAGAACTCCTATAATTTAATGGTTTTAAAATATTTCTTTTGCCAACGTAAGGCAACCCAAACAAGTCCAATAAGTACTGGCACTTCGACAAGTGGACCAATAACAGCAGCAAAAGCCACCCCACTATGAAGTCCAAAAACACCTACAGCTACAGCAATTGCTAACTCAAAGTTGTTACTTGCAGCTGTAAAAGAAAGGGCTGCTGTGACAGGATAAGATGCACCTACTTTACGTGAAGAAAAGAATGAAACTGCAAACATCACAACAAAATAAATGAATAATGGGATAGCGATTCGTACAACATCGAGTGGTAGTTCGACTAATTTTTCACCCTTTAATGCAAACATCATCACAATTGTGAATAGAAGTGCTATTAAAGTAAGTGGTGAAATTTTTGGTAAGAACTTTTCCTCATACCACTGTTTCCCTTTTGTTTTTATAGCTATTAATCGTGTTAGGAATCCTGCAGCAAATGGTATCCCTAAGTAAATAAGAACGCTTTTTGTAATTTCCCACATAGAAATGGATACATTAAAGTTTTCTAATCCAAACCAACCAGGTAATACATTTAAGAAAAAATAAGCAATAATTGAATATGTTACAATCTGAAAAATAGAATTAAATGCAACTAGACCAGCTACATATTCGCGATCTCCACGAGCTAAATCATTCCATACGATTACCATTGCAATACATCGAGCTAACCCAATCATAATGAGCCCAGCCATATACTCTGGATAGTCTCTCAAGAATATAATGGCTAAGAAGAACATTAGAAACGGACCAAGTAACCAGTTTTGGAAAAGTGACAATAAAAGAACTTTCCAATCCTTGAACACACGCCACATTTCCTCATACTTTACTTTTGCCAAAGGTGGATACATCATAACAATCAGCCCTATGGCAATAGGTATAGATGTCGTGCCAACTGACATAGACTCTAATGCTTCACCAATATTAGGCATTGAAATACTTAATAAAACGCCTATCCCCATTGCAACAAAAATCCAAAGAGTGAGATAGCGATCTAAAAACGAAAGCTGTTTTGTTAAAGAATCATTATCCATTAATTTTCCTCCCCTATGTGTGTACAGTCAGAGCCACAATTGCATCCATTTAATGGCTCAATTTGGTCTAAAATACCTTTCATAAGTGGTGTCTGCTCCTCAACTAAACGATAATGTTTCCATGTACCAACCTTTCGTTCGATAATAATGCCTGCCTCTTTTAATTTTCGAAGATGCTGACTAACTGCTGGCTGTGAAATGCCTAAGACATCCACAAAATCACATACACATACCTCCCCATTTTTCATACATGCAAGTAATTTAATGCGATTCAAGTCAGCTGTTGCTTTTAATTGTTTTTCAATTAGTGTATTTTCCATCCTATCTGCGCTCCTTATATAACCATTTACTTATATATTATTGAAAATAAAATCACCAATTAATTGCAGGTGATTAAATCAATATATAACTATACACTTATATTATGCTCCCTATTGTTTAATTGCAATAGTACGGAAATAAATTTTTTATTTATTTAATAACTGTTTCTTTTATGTATTGTTAATACGCCCACATAACTAATATATTTCTAAGTCCCATATTAAATTTAGGAAATTACATTTCAAATGGTACATCTTCATATCAAGATATCTCCACAAAAAAACGTCTGCTCTTTACTATGTGCAGACATTTTTCCTTTTTAAAAAACTTCAAACCAATCGGGAACATTATATTAATACTATTCGGAAAAACCTTCCAAATGACAATGGCACTTTTAGGTAGTCTCTTGCCTGTTGAGTTTTGTACAGGTTTGGAAACCTAAGTGGTGACTGTCGATACCAGATCCTACTCTTTCTAAAAAGTAACAGGTCTGTCACTTTATTGAGACAGACCTGTTACCTTTTATATTTTAAAATCGTTTGACACCACTAAAATTACCAGCAAGTGTCATTGGGGCCTTTAGGTCGACTAGGAATAGAACAACGGTTGAATCTTTTGTTATTTGTATTGTTGTTAACTCTTCCGCAGTACCTGAAATTGCATCGCCTTTATATAGGCTTTCCCCATGTGCCATAATTTCGCCATCCATTACATATAGCCAAGGCGTATAGCCTGCCACAATCGGTAATGTAAAGGCTTCATCTATTTTTCCGTGTACATCATAAACAATGATTTGCTGACGAATTTCAAGTGGGGCTTTCGCTTCTGTTGGTCCTGCAATTAAACGCCAGTCACTGACTTCTGGTAGTTTCATTTCCGCAAATTGAACGCGAGGCTCAAAATCTTTTTCAGACGGACGTATAAATACTTGTAGCATTTCAACAGGGCCTGTTGGTGTCGATTCCTCATGGAAGAAGCTTCTCCCAGCACCCATTAGCATTAGCTTTGTTGGTGAGCAAGTTTCTTTCAAGCCTGATGAATCTTCATGTAGCATTTCGCCTTGCCACATATAACTTAAAATTTCATCATTAATATGTTCGTGCATACGAATCATTGTACCTTTCCCAATTTTTGCGTGGTCAATTCGGCTAAGTGGACCAAATGCATGATCCTCTTTTTCAAAGATTCCATCGATTAAACCTGGTCGATGAATTTGTAGGGAAAATACGCCTCCACCGTTTGAATATGCTTGTTCATTTCGTAAAATATTCACTCTTCATGCACTCCTTGATTCGCCTTTTTTAGTAACTGGATCAACTGTTCAAGTTCATCTTCTGTTAAATTCTCAAATTGCCCTGCTCGGAATTGCTCTTGTGCAGGGACAATTTCATTTCGTAGTGCAACGCCTTTTGGTGTAAGTGAAATATATTTTGTCTTCCACTCTTGTTCACGTTGAATAAAGCCTGCTACTTCTAGTTTGCTTAAGATTTGGGTAATATTTGAATTGGTCACTACAAGACGGTTCGCTAATTCTGATTGCGTAACCCGTTCACCTTCTTTTAAATGACTAATAATATCAAACTGACCTGTCCGTAATCCCCACTTGGCTAAATGACGATTGCTACAGGTCATACTTTGGTTAAAAAAACGGGTGTAACGAAACCAGGCAATATAGCTTAATCGAATTCTTCTTAATGAGTATTTCATAATAATCCCCTATCATTTAATATATTAATTGATGTTTGTTATAATTGCAAAAAATTGATTTTATCTTTTATTAGAAATATCTTATTTCCTAATATAAAGATGATTTCTTCACTATTTTACAGTATCGATAAGCAGTTTGGTAATGCATACGTAAATATGTCATGAATTCTCACCTATTTGTATTAATTATAAATATTATATCTATACCCTTAAAATCAAACTATTTCCGTCTTTTACTAAGAATAAGTCAATTCCGAAGGTGTTCCACTTGAATATCTATCATTTAATATATAAAATGATGAACGTGACAAATCTTTTTATTAAACTACTACACATCGTTATCAATAAAGGGGAAAATGATATGACTGAATTATTGACGAATGAAGATTATCTTTTTTTAGGAGCTCGCGTAAAACCTTTATTATTAAGTACAGAAACTGGCGGGAATTTCTCAGTATTTGAATTTATTGAAGTAAAAGGATTAGAAGCGCCGTTTCATATTCATGAAAATGAAGATGAAATCTGGCGTATAGTTGAAGGAGAAATTACATTCTTTTTAGAGGAGCAAGAAATTCATGCAGTTGCAGGTGATACAATCTTTGTACCAAGAGGGAAATCTCATACGTTCAAATTAAAAACAAATACTGTAAAAGCGATTTTATCCCTTACATCAACTGATTTTGAAAATGTCATTCGTGATATCGCTAGACCTGTCACTTCTGCAACTGAATTGCCAAATCAACCTGTTTCAAAAAAACAAGCGGAACAATTAATTGCTTCTGGCAAGAAAAATGGATTAACAATTTTAAAACACGAATAGTAACTGTAAGTTATTTGGTTATTTAACATGAAATTTATTAGTAAGATTAAGTTTAAAAAATCGCCCTTCACATTACAGTGAAGATAGCGATTTTTTTGCTTTTTTCTGAACTAAATGTAAAGCCTGCATCTTGTAAAAGTACTACCTTTCCCATAAATCTTTAGGATTTTATTATATGCATCTATACTATTTCCTTTTAAAAACAGAAAATGGATTTATAAAACTGATTGCATTAATAAATTCTTTGAAGAACTTTTAACTAGAAAATCACCTATAAAATTAACACTATAAAGCCTAATTGAATATTTGATAAGAATAATACATATATTGGTTTAGTAATTCATTAAAACAGAACGCTATAATTATCCTAATGATGGAATTATAATATAAGCGAAAATTATTTATAAAGATAGGATGATGACAATTATAGAAAAATCGGTTCTTGCTATGGTTATTTTACGTGTATTGTCTGGAAGTATTGAAGTAAGTGCTGGATTGTTGATGCTAAAGTTGAATAATTTAGAAAAAGCATTCTATATTAATACAATGCTTGCATTGGTTGGTCCAACTGTTTTAATCGTAACGACAGCAATTGCATTATTTGGACTAGCTGATAAAATTCCTGTGGCGAGAATCATTTGCCTATTTACGGGAATAACACTTATTATTATTAGCTCACATGTAAAGTAATATGGACATTCCATTCTTAATCCTTGCTATACTCTTTATTACAAAATAAACCTCACATTTATTAGCCGTATTTTATTGTCCTTTCTAAACAATACCTTTTGATTATTCTTTCTAATAATGTTCATTAGTTTGCTGTAGCGTGTGACCACGCTGCGTTTTTTTTATGTATAAGTAACCTCTACCTGAACAAATTTATATGGAGTGTATCGCTCGCACTTATTGGGTTGTGGCGTTGATTGACCGTCACATCCTCCCTCATTCAGGGTCACCTTAACTTAGTGACCCTTTTATAATTTCTATTCTCAGATTGTATAATAACATTACACTGCATCAGGTAGTTTCCTATTTGAATAAAGTAAGAATCTTTAAAGCAACTTCTTTCGACTTAACATCGATCGAAACATTTTCGACCTCTACCCATATTGGTAAATGAGTTTCTCTATCTTTGTTTTTGTCAGTGTATTCTCTTCATCTTGTCCAGTTCGCAAATCCCCTTTTGAACGATAAATTATAGGAACATCCGATAATAAGAAAGTTGTGACCAAGATATTAATATTATGTAAACTAAAATTCATGTCTACAAATCGAATGCATAAAGCTTTTTATACTATCTTTAAATTGAAGCCCACGAATATCTCTATTTACATATTCCAATATGATAAGATTGTATAAACCTCAAGTCCACCTACTATTAAGTTCCCAATAATAATAAATGCTAAGTTTCCTTTTAATTTAGTATTTTTCTTTTTCCCTACTCCACCTAACGTTCCAGTAGTCCCTATAAAAAAAGACAATACAGGATATATAAAGATAAAATACTTACTGCCGTACCAATTGGGACCGTTTAATTTGAAGGTAATAGGAATCTCATCCGATATATTTTGTACACCAATAATTGATAACACCAAAAACAAGCCACAAAATATCCAAGGAATAATACGTACTGACTTTTTAGATTTATTCATAATAATCTCCATTCTCACAGATTTTTCAATTAATTGCGGTCTTTATTTAGCTTACTTTCTTCAGTATTATTGATTATTTTCGTTTTCACACTGCTCTTCCCAAATTAAATAGGCTCACCATTTATCGTTTTAGCATATAACATGCTAGTTACTATGCTTAAAATTAAAATAGTAACAACATCATATATGCCTGCTATCGAACCAGACCATAGTACTTTTGGAACTGCTGCAATGAGTACCAGAATTATTCCACCGAACATCCCCAATAAACTTGATACACTCTGCTTTACTACTTGGAGTTCTGATTGCCAACTATAATTTACAAATCTTAAATTAATAGCAACTCCGTATATTGCTGAAAATACTGCAAATGCACATGGAAGAAGTACTAATATGATGGAATCAAATAATGTTGCCCCAAACACTCTTCCGATTATTATTCCGTTTATAATCGTAAGAGGTATTGTAACCGTAAGATTAACAAGTATCTTACTCTTTACAACCAATTCTTTCGACAATGGAAAAGTTTTGATTATCCAAATATTTTTTCCTTCAAGTGAAAAAGACACGCTACTTGTATTTGATAGACATACCATCAATGACATTATATACGGTGTTACTCCATACAGAATCTCTACTGTATTAATATTATCGATCGGCATATTTTCCATCACTTTTGTGATTGAAATCATTAAAGAAATCGTAAAAATAACCATCATGATCATTCCGAACACTTTGTTCATTATGTACGTTGTGGACGAAAATAGTCGCTTGATTTCTTTTATATATAATGCTTTTAAAATACTTGATCTTTTTAATGTTTTTACTTCATATTTTTTGTTACTACTCATTGATCGAATTTTAGTATTTAGTCGTTTGTATACAAACGAAAGACCAATAATGAAAATCACTGTTAACACTAATGAAACTGCTATATATATAAGAAAATCTCCCACTGTTCCAGTTACCAGTATTTTATTATACAAATAAAACATTGGATACACTTGGTTAAACTGATTCAATATATTTGTTAATATCAATTTCATATCACTTGGATCTAATTTATAACCACTCAATGTGGGTGCTAATACTAAAAATAAAATAATACACATATAGCTAATTGAAGAAACCGCACGAGAATATTTTAATCTCGATGAAACTTCTAAAACTAATATACTAACAATTGACGCTACAATTGATGGTACTAATGAAACTGTAAGTATTCCAATCAGTATCTTTATCCAAAAAACTCCGTTTACTGTTCCTGTAGAGAAATATACTGCTCCCATTAGAAGCATGATTATTAAAGATACTACCGTATTCAAGAAATATATATAAAAGAATCTACTTACAACTATTATGGACGTTTTAATAGGAAGTGACATTAATGTATCATAATCTCTTTTTCCAAATAATTCATCACTAGCACTAAAAAATGCGAAAAACAATGATAGAACAGTACTCAATAAAAATGAATATGCAAGTATGTGTTCTCTCATATTATATTCATTCAGCATATATGCAAGACCTGTAATATACGCTAGCACGATAACAAACGGAAGAAGTATACCGATAATAACCATTTTATCACCAATACTGGCTTTACCTTTTAGGGTATTAAGTCTTACTTGCGAAATAATCCTAACTTTTAGAAGAATTAGAAAATGTCTCATCTTTTAACTCCTTCATAAAGAACTCTTCCAATGTTTGATTTTGTATGATTTCATCCATCGTACCACTATAAACTAGCTTTCCATGATTGATCATAGCCACCTTATTACAAAGCCTTTCTGCAACATCTAAGACATGTGTAGAAAAAAATATTGCATTCCCTTTAGCAGTCATTTTCTTCATTATCTCTTTTAAAACAACTACTGCTTTTGGATCAAGACCTACAAATGGCTCGTCCAGAATCAAAAGCTTTGGTTCATGAATAATAGCCCCAGTTATTGCTAACTTTTGCTTCATTCCGTGAGAATAAGAGGATATTAGATTTCCAAGACTTTCTGTTATTCCAAACATTCCAGAATGTTCTTCTATTCTCTTTACTCGAACATCTTCCGGAACTCCGAAAATATCTGCTACAAAATTTAAATACTGGATTCCTGTCAAATGTTCATATAATTCGGGACTATCAGGAATATAAGCAAATGTCGATTTGCATTTAAGAGGCTCTTTCTTAATAGAATGCCCATCAATGTAGATGTCGCCTTCCTCAAAATCTAGGATTCCTACTACTGATTTGATTGTTGTACTTTTCCCTGCTCCATTATGACCTATAAATCCAAAAACATCGCCATTTTCTACAGATAAGCTTATGTTATCGACAGCTTTTTTTTGACCTTTATACACTTTTGAAAAATTTTTAATATCTAGGATTCCCATTCTTTCATCTCCTTATCTTATGATGTGTTTTAGTTTCTTCTAATCCTATTTATTGCTTACTCCCCTAGAACTCACTGACTTGAAGCGAAAATTACAAAAGTAAGGATATAATAGAGTCAATTTAATAATAAAGCTCCCAGCTAAAAATTAAGACAACCAGTAGTAGCGCAGAGACACAAGAAAGTACATAGCCGATTTTTTGACCACGCGTTGTTGTCGTTTTCTTCCACTGCACTAGCAGGGACACTAGACTAATTGCTACGATGGCGATATACGCATAGTTCACCAAGAAATGAATATTCAGCGCAGTATAAGAAGTATAATTAAAAGTTCTGAAAGTTATAATTATGAAATTAATAACAGGTACAATACCCGCTAAGAGTAATAGCGTTTCCCACTTCTTCATCACTGTAAATTGAACTTCTTTTTTTCGATGCTTTATCGCTTGGATCAACACGATTAGTAAAGCAATGAGAGTGTATAGGACACTGAAAGCTACTGCCACGATACTGAACATATTAAAGATTTTCGTACTTTGAGAGACCGGTAGTATATCAATTGTCGGCATTGAGATCTTTTCCACTTCACCATCGTTCAACGTAATATGAAGATATATATTATGATCATCTGTAGATTTATAAAGATACGAAGCGATTTGTTCATATGTCATCCCAAAAACATTAAATATGTTTGTTCGAATCTGTCGCATCAATATCCCTAATACTTAGCGCCCCGTACAACTTGTTAAAACCTTTATAGGGATGTCTTGCCATAATGTAACTTCCTTCAAGCTCCTGCGTATTTGGCAGTACTTGATTGCCATCCACTGCAGAATACTCGCCGTACACGAATTTTGGTAAGCCATAACTCAGCCCTACTTCACCCCTTTGATTGGTCATGACAATTACACCCAAATGCTCATCTTTTGAAAAAGTGAAATTGCTCGAAAAACTATCTGTATTTCCTGCATGTTCCAATACATCTACTGAATATAGCCCTTCCCAAAAACCATGCGCATTTCGAGGAAAGCCATCACCATAGAAATCACTCGTCGTCAGCATTTCATCTAATGTACGATTGTTTTGAAAAAAAGGGACTTTTCACGCCATCTGCTGGCATGAGCGCCACCATAAATTTCGCTGCATCCGTAATCGTACCAATTGCGCTACCAGCTGGATACAAACCAATAAATACCCGTTTATTTTTTGAAATACTAAATTCATCGTTGCTATTAACACTGTATCCATAAACTGCTTCTCTGTTCGTTGCTATATCTAGGTTATCTTCCTGTGTAGGATGAATCGTTGTGTCCTTCATCTCCAAAATAGAAAAAATATGTTCATTAACATATTCATAAAATGGCTGATCCGCGAGCTGTTCTACAATAAACCCTGCGAGTGCCACACCATAGTTCGAATAGGCGACCACATCTCCTGGCTCATGCACTTGATAAGGCTCAATAATGTGAAGCGTTTCTTCTAAGGGCTTTACTTCATCCGCTGACTTATAGAATAAATCTGTAGATTTCTCCTCCCACCCAGCATTATGGTGCATAAGATTCAACATCGTAATAGGGGTATCATATTGCAGTTTTGTCAAAAATCCGTCCGGCAAATACGTGCGAATATCTTCATCTAATTCCAACTTTCCCTGCTCTACAAGCTGCATTACACTGGTCCACACAAGAAGCTTCGTAACAGATCCCCATTCAAAAACAGTATCTGTTGTGACTTTTATTTGATTTTCAACATCTGCATAGCCATAAGACGTATTCATGAAAATTTCTCCGTCTTTCACAATTAACACATTTGCTCCAGCAGTAGATGTCCCAATGAATTTAGATGCATATTTATCCACGCGATCCTTTAGTTCAGCATAAGGTATCCCTGAAGGTGTCAACATTCCCTCATTTGCAGAAGCAGCTGATACAGAGCAAAGTACCATTACCAATACCATTAAAATTATTTTCCTCATTATATTTCTCCTTCTTTGAAATTAACATAAATTGGATATATCGGGCTCTCTCATATGTATATTGCCAATCTAGATCATAACCTCGCCTCCAAACTGCATTGGTTACTATACATAATAAATCTGTTATACACAAAGCAACCCAGTTTTGTTATAAGAGTGAATTTTTCTGATAAAACAAAAAAGAGCTTTGTCTAACCGTTTACGAATTTACTGCATCTTTGAAAGCGTGTCCCATTGAGTGAAAAGTCCAATGACAAGAGCAATTATTATTATAATGAAAATGGGAATTTAGGAGAGTAAGGCTAACATTTCAGATGGTCTTGAAATCTCTATTTACTTAGTAATATTGGTAAGCCAGCAGCTATTACAAAAATTCCGATTAAAATTAACCAAGCAAGCGGCTTTGCTAAATTTATTGTCCAGCCAACTCCAAAACGTTTTTCTAAGAACAATGAGGGATCATTTCGATTAAAATAAAATTGACCAAGCTTCCAATAGTGATCGTCATCACGATTTATTACTGTACCATCTGCCGTTCTTACATTTTTCACACGACTTCCACCCTGTCCAGTTGTAATGACAAGTACAATCACACCAATAATCATGATTGCTGGAAACATTAATGAAATTACAGTCATATAAGTTGTTAAAATCGAATAAATAAATGATAGCTGGATTACACTAAAAAGAACTGTAAGCAAGATTCCACTAGCAATTAGGAAAACCGACCATCTTCTACGAAAAATAATGTTTTGTTCTATTGATCCATCTGGATTTTGAGCATTCAGCTGTTGTTTTGATCTACCAATCATCCAATTAATAAACATGAATAATGCAATCATATAGATTTGTGTTATTGGCATGATTAAGACAGATCGATATGATTTTTCTGTCCAATTGGTAACCCCACCAAATAAATCATATTGTGTTGGAATCCGTTCAGGAATTTTTCCATACTGCGTAAAGGTAATAAATAGCGTGACAGCTACTAAAGCAAAAGCAATTAAAAACCAGTAATTAGAATAAATTAATTTTTGCTGATAAAAATTTGTTTGTAGTACAATCTTCTGTTGTCTTTGTTCATTCCATTTCTCCTTTTCTTTCAGTTGTTTCATTTGCTTATGAAATACTAAATAGATTAAAAATGAAATAATCATAAAACCAAGTATAGTTATCGATAAAACAATCCCCATTGTCTCTCCATCGTTTGGAGAATGCTTTCCTACGATTAAATAAAAAATAAATAGTATAACAATACTAAAAGCTGTCATAACTGAAGCATATTGTTTTCGCATTTTTTTTAGTTTTTTATCCATATAGACATCAGACGGAATAGAAACTCCAAAACTCTCTGTACGTCGTGTCCAATACGGCATACCAATCAAAATAATAAAAATAGGTATGAATAAAATAATTGACATCCAAATGATATGATCCATCGTTTAGCTTCCCCCCTGAACATATGAAGTAAAAATCTCTTCACAAAGCTTCATAAAATCTTCTTTATTTACATCTCGACAAATGGCCTCTGCAATAAGGGGATGTAATATTTCTTTCATTTCTTCCTGAAAAGATACATCTGCCTTTGGAACTCCTTCTGGATTAACCAGAACTCCTTTTTGACGATGATTTAGAATAAATCCTTTTTGTTCCAGCTCTTTATACGCTTTGTTCACCGTGTGTAAATTGATTCCTATATCTGCTGCCAATGAGCGAACAGATGGTAATCGTTCACCTGGAACAAGCTCCTTCTTTGCAATACCTGCAATAATACAATGGATAAGCTGTATATAAATTGGTGTTTTAGACTCAAACTCTAAATGAAAAATCAAAGCAATCCACCCTCCTCTCTGTATAATGTATGTTATATTTGTAATATAACATACATTACCAATATATCAAAGAATTTTCATAAAAAACCTTAACTGTTTTTATATGACAGTTAAGGACTATTTTTCAATGTATTTGGAATTATTATTAATATAAACAGTTATTAATAAAGAAAGCTGTCATTTTGATCAATCTTTATTCAAACTCCATATCAACTTTTTATCCTTTGGTAAGAGAAGGTATCAACCAGCTTAGTTTGTTCACACTTATGAATAATTTTCATACATATTGGACAAATCCACATTAAACGATAATTAGCATTATTTAAACGAAAAATTCCCTTTTGAACGATAAATTATAGGAAGCTTTCGATAATTAGAAAGTAGTGACATTATGTAAACTAAAATTATTTGCATTGGAGTAGGGGCTTGAATACGTCCACTCTCCATAATACCCTCTGTATTTGTATTGTATATGGACAAGAACTTTTTAGACATTGTATTCCTCTACGTCCTCAAAATTATTCATATCAATAGCTATGAATTTCATATTACTACTTAAAGCTTCATCTCATTCCATAATAGAGTCCAATACAATTGTATATACTCCTCCTAAAAGTTCCTTTGGTTCTATTCTAGTATTACAAGCAGAAAGTAAGACCAACATCATAAACAGACAACTAAAATATCGAAATTTAAATTTTGCCCCGTCCTTTTATTCGATGTATTTTGAATTTATCTCACTAAACTGTTCAGCTAGCTCAATAAGTACATTATTTAAGCAATGTTTGAAGATTTATTAGCAAGGGTGCATACACGATTAGTGGAATAAGCAAAATTACTGCACCAATTTTTTTAATTCCCCTTTGTAATAGTAAAAGAGAAGTCACGAAAAATAATGGGTAAATAATAAAAGTAATTATTAATACACCTTCAACTAATTGATATAATTTTCCTGTAAATGCACCTATGAATGGGATTGAAATCCATTCTAGTAAGCTAAACGCAATAACCAATATCCACAGCCATTTAAGTGTCATCACTAATCACCTCAATATATTTGATTGGTTAAAAATAGTAAAAACTCTTATTTCGCTTTATCACCGATTATTATTTCAATTTTTTGTATTAACCTAATAAACCTAATTGCTGTTCAACTAAAGTGTTTTATTATCCCCCCGTTTCATTTAAACCTTTTCAAAAGATAAAATTCGTGTTTTATTCGATTGATATAGTATCCAGCCGATGAAAGAATGGCATTTTCATTATTTAAACACGAATATTCGTAATGGTTACACCGAAAATGTTCGTTAATTGTATATGTCAGGAATTTTTGCAAACAAATCAGCACTTACCTGTATTTTTACAGTACTGAATTTACTTGAACTGTACTAATCTCAAGGAGAGTAACTCCTTTCTGTGGTTTCCGCACAGGCTTCACAATCCACCCTGAAAATCCGAGACAACTTGATATGATTTACTGAAATATCTTCAAGTGGATTTGATCCCTCACTAGAACATGTGTGGAGTTTATGTGGTAACAAAAGGGATGTTTGTTGGTTTATGAAAAAGACTAGGTTCTATCATAGTAGAACCTAGTCTTTTCATTTAATTTCAAACAGTATTTCCATCAACTTACACACTCATTACTTAAAGAATAGTTTTCTTCCCAATCGGAGTGATACACATCGTTATGCTTTCACTTTAGATCCAACGAATTGATTAAAAAATGAGAGGATTTTTTGATAAACAGCAATTTCATTTTCTTTTTTAGAGAACCCATGTCCTTCGTCTTCAAGAAGCATGTACTCGACATCACGCCCTTTATCTTTTAAAGCTTGCACGATTTGATCAGATTCCTCTTTCACAACACGTGGGTCATTCGCTCCTTGGATTACGAGCATTGGTTTGACCATGGTTTCTAGATACGTTAATGGTGAGTATTCAATGAGTTTTTGCTTGTCTCTTTCAGGATTTCCTACCCATTGATCCATAATTGGCTTCCAGTCTTCAGGAACCGAGTTGATAAATGAGAACAAATCAGATGGACCAAATATATCCACTACGGCTTTGAAATACTCAGAATGTCTACCGTGAAGCAATAAGGCCATGTATCCACCATAACTTCCGCCCATCAATAAGATATTGCCTTTTTCAGCGTAGTTATTATCAATGAGCCAGTCGAGACCAGCTACATTATCAAGGCGTGGGCCGTGTCCCCAATCTCCTTCTACCATTTTCATGAAAGCCAATCCATAGCCTGTCGAACCGCGGAAATTCGGAGCAAAGATGCTATAGCCATGATTTAAAAAGAATTGGAAGGAAGCTCTAAAAAATTTACGCTCTGCAGCTTGCGGACCACCATGCGGCCAAAAGATGATTTCACCATTATCATTTTCCTTTTTAGCTTTGAAAAATAAGGACTCTATTTCAAGTCCGTCAAAGGAAGAATAAGTAATCACATCCGGCTCAACTAATTCGCTTTGATCTACACCTGGAACTGTGTATCCCGTTAAAGATGCCCATCCATTTTCCTTAAATTGATAAATATTATGCGGATTCGTAGCCCCTCTTCCTAATAAATACAAACTACCGGATTTTGTGACGATAAGCTTTTCGATGACACTGCATGGTGAATCTAGTTCTTCCCAATTATTCGATAGCAAATCATGCATGTATAAACGATCTTCTACACCTTTTTCACTAATTACATACAGGCACTGCTTTTTTTTGTTATATTTCAACGAAGTAAAGCTTTCATTCTCCAAATCCTTCAATTTTACAAACTCATTTGTCTCTAAATTATACGAAGCCAAATACGTAAAATCAGCATTGTAATTCGTTAATAAATAGATGAGCTCATTGGATACAAAAACTGCGTCACTGACAGTATGTTGCTGATCTGTTGGCGGTGTCAGGAGAATATGTTCCTCTCCTCGTTTGGCGTATAGGAGTGTATACGTATTAGCAAAATGTTTATAGTAGAGGGCTACCTCTTCATTAGGGCTAAAATCGATTAAAAAAGTGGGCGCATCTTTTCCCTCAAGAATTGTTTCTTCCTCACCGGTCACTAAGTCATAGGCATATGCATTTAAATACGTAGGATTTCCTTTCGAAGATGTATAGTATAGCTTGTTCCCATCTTCTGATAAAATTGGCATAGCATTGCGGGTTCCTTCTTCATAAATAATTTTCTTCATTGTCCCACCTTGAAGCGGAAGTCCATAAAACTGCGTATTTTCGTCCCCATTCTGGTCAAAACCGGCAATGATGAACCGTCCTTGTTTATCATAGAGGAGTCCTTTACAGCTCTGGTCAATAAAAGTAAGCGGTGTCGGGAACGTATTTGGTAAATTCATGGCCCATAAATTATACTTACCACTTAAATTAGTACTGAAAACTAGTTGTTTTTCATCTGGACTAATCGCAAAATCCCCAATCGAAAATGTTCGTAAAAACTGTTCTACATCTGGTTTAGAAAAAGATATCATAATGAAAACTCCTCCTTTTTTGAATTAAGTGAAAAGTCTATCTTTTTATACAATACCATTATTACACTTTAATGTATAATTTACGCTAATTAATATTATTTAAACTTTGATTATAAAAGTTTAAATCATAATACTAGTTATAACTTAGCGATTGAAAAATCCGTTCTAAATACCATGTTTTAGACTCTAACAAAATTGCAATATTCCTTTTTAAAGTAAAAAAAACGATTTCCATCATCAGAAATTCCTTTTTTTCAATATACTCCTCGTATTGTGTTGTTTCAGTTATCAGTAGTTGTTAATTTTGTCGTTGAAGAACAGCCATTTATTAGTAGATGCACTTATTGTCATACATTTTGCAGAAAAACTTAGTTCATTGGGCTTCCTCGTCGGCCGAGGGACCGTAGATGCCCGGCACCGAAATATCAAGTAGGCGCAAGTATACCCCGAGCTATGCCCGGTGGTGGACCATGTGGTTTAATCCGAAAGTGCGGAACGCAGTTGCTCGGGCTCGCGGCGGATGATTTGGTCACCATGGCGCAGCGTCCATTCCTCACCGAGCGTTTTCTCGTCACATTCGGTCAGAAAATTTTTCAATTTACCGATGTTTGCGTCAAACTCATCGAGAACGTCAGATTGTTTTTCCAAAGGCTTCCGTCGCAGTGGCACGGTCGAAAGATCAAACTCTGGGTACTGAAGAATTGCGATTTGCCAGTTCAGCAGGTTGATCAGGTGTGTGGCCAGCTCGACAAGCATCATCGATTTCTCATGTGGTCTCCATGGCATATGTTCCTCGGATAAGCGTTCCAGAATGCGACGTGTAGTAGCCAATTCATGCATTGCGTCGCCAACAATCAATTGTTTAACCATAAATGCCTCTCCTCCATTTGCTTAGCATAGTATAAATTCCATTCGAGTAGAAAGCTGCAGTCTAAAGAACTGTTTTCGATAAAATCAGTGCCTTACGAAACTGGTTATATTTTTTAGTGATCCACAGAACAGCGCTCAGACGATTCGAGAATCATATTGACGGGTACTTGGTTACATGGATTACGCTCAGGTCAATTTGAAGAACATAACAAAAGCGCTCGAACGTTCCTATTTTTTAGATGAGTTCTCTTCTTTTACTTCGTTCTTAATTTTTGAGTAGAAATCCCAACTTTTTAAAACCACCCAAAATATAATGACTACTAAAAATGAATAGTGTTTATATTCGCTAGGAAGTTGCACAATAAGTAATATTGTAATGATAAAAAATGGTGGCATAAGTATCCAATAACGCTTATTTTTAAAGTGTTTTATTACGATTCCCTCCGTTTCATTAATGTTATGGGTCAGGTCATAAAAAGTTCCATTCGAGACTTTTCCCTAAAGATAATATTCGTGTCGATTGATGTAGCATCTAGCTGCTAGACGAATGGCACTTTCATTATATATACACGAATATTCTATGTAGTTTTATTGATAGTTGTTCGTTAATTACCGTTTCCCAGGAATTTTTGCAATCAATCGTCTCTAACTATATATTACTTCAATTTCTCTCTTTTCAAAGAGCATTACTTAAGGAATTTTAACATTGTTTAATGATCACTTTTAAAGTGTATTCGACGTATGTATCGCTAATTCTCATTGCTAATAAGTCGAAAAATCTAAGACTATGAGAAGAATCCGATAATTAGTAATATGTGAATAAGATATAAATATTATGTAAACTAAAAATCATTTTGGGTGATCAGCATTTAGTTATGACCACCATTAGAATTAATATGATTAATTCCAACATCCTCGACAGCATGAAGCATTGTAATGCTCTCCTTATAATTTTCATGATTATCCACGTAATTTAATCTAAATAAATTCTCTAAACCCTGATTCCATTCTCTTTCGAAAAATAAAAAAATAACCTCTTGCAGATATAATACGCAAAGAGGTTACTTTCAACGAACTTTATTATCTATTAAGCATCTCCTTAAGAGCTTTTGTACCTTAAATTACACATCAATTTCAATACCGATTCCTTGTTGCTTTGCCTTTTGAAATATTCCTTTTGCGACTGCTAAATCATAGTAAGCTGCACCTACTGATTTGAAAATGGTTATCTCGTTTTCATCTTCTCTACCTTTACTAGTTTCTGTGACAAGTTTACCAAGTTCACAATATATATTATCGAATGACCATATACCTTTTTCAACAGCATGAATAAATTCTCCAGCTTCATTTTTTACACCATTATAATCATCTACTACAATTTTCTTAGCCTTCAAAATCGATGTTTCATCAATTTCGCGCATACTTGGTAAATATGAACCTATGCCATTAATATGAACGCCTGGCTTTAAATGATCTCCATCTAAAACGGCACTAGTTGATCTAGTAGCACAGCAAATAATATCCGCTAGCTTTACTGCTTCAGATACTTCTTCTATTACTTCAAAAGGGATCTCCACACCGTGCTCTTCCAATTTATTACCAAAACGATGTGCTTTTGATGTTGTTTTATTGACTAGTAATATTTTAGTTATAGATCTTACAGCTAATACCCCTAGTACTTGCTCAAATGCCATCCCACCTGTACCGATTACTGTTAGTATAGTTGCATCTTTTTTAGATAAATAATCAGTAGCAATTCCACTCAAAGCACCCGTTCTAAGTCGAGTTAAATACGAGGCATTCATCATAGCCATATGTGTACCATTCTCTGCATCAGTTAGTAATAAGACACCTTGAGTTGTTGGTAACCCCATTGGAGAATTTTTAGGGAAAATGGTAACCACCTTTACAGCTGCAACTTCACTTACTAAATCGGCACTTGGCATATATAGTGCAGACGCATCATAATCAGGAAAATCTATGACAGTACGATGCATGTTCACAATTTTGTTTTCCTCTTTTGCTATTAATACCTTCTTAATGTCCTCTATAGCATTTTTCATACTGTAGCTTTTCATAATTTGATCTTCATTTAATATCAACATATCAAAAACCCTCCAATGAATTTTATCATTACGACTCCATAGTCCCGACTGGGATTTTTTCCGTATCTTCTATTTTAGAATCTTTTTGTATGTCAGTATCTAAAGTCTCTTGACTACGATCTTTAACAGCCCAAATAGCGATTAATGAAACGATTGCTGTAAAGATAATATATAGCGCAATCGGTACATAAGAATTATCAAATTTAACTAAAAGAGCTGTTGCTACTAATGGAGCTGTTCCTCCTGCTACAGCTGCACCAATTTGGTATCCTAATGTGATCCCTGTGTAACGAATTTTTGCGTCGAAAATTTCTGAAAACATTGTACCTAGTACGGCTGTAATTGGCGACCAAATAACGCCTAGACCGATGATTGTAGCTATTACAAGTAATACGGCCGATTGTTGCTGTAACATCCAGAAATAAGGGAATGCAAATAGGATCATTCCAATAGTTCCAATAATGTATAACTTTTTGCGACCATATTTATCTGATAAGCTCCCCATTATTGGAATTAAAATCGTCGTTATAATTGTTGCAATCATTACGGCAGTTAGCGTGACTGTTCTAGAAAAACCTAAATTTGATGTTGCATAGGATACAACAAATGTCCCAAAAATATAAAAAGGTGCTGTTTCTACAACCTTGGCTCCAATAGCAATTAATACTTCACGCCAATAGTTTTTCAACGTCTCTATAATTGGTAGTTTTGGAATCTCACCTGATTCTTGAACTTTTTTAAATGAAGGCGTCTCATCAATTCCTTTACGAATCCATAAACCAAATAAAACTAAAAATGCACTTATTAAAAATGGTATACGCCATCCCCATGTCATAAAAGAACCTTCAGGAAGTAAAGTCATAATAGACAATGCAACAGTTCCAAATACCATACCAATCGTTACACCCATTTGCGGAATAGCTCCATATAATCCTCTTTTTTCTTTTGGTGCGTATTCTACAGCAAGTAAAAGTGCTCCGCCCCATTCGCCACCAATACCTAACCCTTGCACTAATCTTAAAGTAATCAATAATATTGGAGCCCAGATGCCAATGGCTTGATATGTAGGAAGTAACCCCATCCCAAAAGTTGCAATCCCCATCAAACTCAACGTTAATACTAATGTTTTTTTACGGCCAATCTTATCTCCAATATGGCTGAAAATTACTCCACCAAACGGCCTAATAAAAAATGATAAAGCAAATGATGCGTAAGCAAGTAACAAACCTACTGTTGGATCTTCATTCACAAAAAACAATTGATTAAAAACGAGTGCAGCAACTGTACCATACAAAAAGTAATCAAACCATTCAATTGAACTCCCTACTAAACTAGCAATCCAAATCTTTCTCATTTGTTTTGCACCCATATAGTTTCCCCCTTTGTTCAAAATTGAAGTGGAACTTCAATTTCTCCTTGTTCTTACTTTACAATCGCCTGAATTATCTGTCAATAATGTAGATTATTTTTTTATTATGACTTTCTATTGAAACGTGTATAGAATAAAATATTATAAGCAATAAAGGAGCTTGATAAAATGACATCAGATTTTCTAGGGGAGACATTAAAAAGAATACGTAAAGAAAAACAATTTACTTTAAAAATGCTTGCCTCTCAAACAGGAGTTTCTATTAGCTTCTTATCTCAGGTTGAAAGAGGAAAATCCAATGTAACATTAGACTCTTTGAAGAAAATTTCAGATGCTTTAGGAGTAAATCCAAGTGTTTTCTTTACTACTAACAATGAAGAATTAAACGAAATACGTTCCCAATTCCATTATTCGGACTTATCAGATGGTAGTATAGGTGCTTCCTATTTCCCGATCCTTGTTACGTTAAAAGCTGGAGAAAATGAGGGAAATGCTCTTTCACATGACGGTCATGAATTTCTTTATATTGTAGAAGGTGAATTAACCGTTATTATTGAGGAACAAGAATATGTTTTAAAAGAAAACGAATCTAAAATGTTTGATGCTCGAAAAACACATTATTGGTACAATTACCGAGATAAACCAGTTAAGTTCCTGCTTGTCTCATCTCAATAAAAAAAGACTATGAAGGACACAACCATTAAATTATCCAACTTTTGTTTTTTAATGGAACAGTTATTTATTGTAAAAACCAAAAGAGCCATGCTACGCTATACATGTACATGGCTCTTATAATACAACTAACTATAAATGAAAAGAAAAAGAACTTTCTAATCTTTAAACACACGCCACATTTCCTCATATTTTACTTTTGCCAACGGTGGATACATCATCATAATTAGCCCAATCGGTGCCACAATTACATCCACTTAAAGACTCAATCTGAACTAAAATGCCCTTTATCAACTGCATTTGAACCTTCGCTAAACTATAACACGTTCAGTAATAATACCTGCATCCTTTAATTTTCGCGATGCTGACTAACTACAGGTTGTGAAATGCCTAGAACAAAAAATGCAACGTTGCATGATTTCCTTCAACCCACTATACATGCAAAATGTGATTCTTATCAGAAAAAATAATAAAGTCCAGTTGATTACTGCGATTTGATATAATGAATCAGCATTTTTATATTATTTTTTCGGAGGATTTATGAGCAACCCTAATAAAAATAAATATTTATCTTCATTAGCTATTATTGCTGGTTTAATATTACCAATCTTTCTACCTGCATTTATAATGATGGTCCTAGTTAATTTCATGCCTAATGAAATTACTCACTCAAGAATAAGTTCATTATTTATATTATCAATTGCGCTATTTATAATTGCTGGTATTTTCACTAAAGTATTAAGCCTTGTAGGTTTAACTGAACAAAAAATAGAAGAATTAGGCTTTCTAGGTTTTATTATCACTGTTTTGACGTCATTTATCTCTATAGTTGTAGGATATTATTGGATGAAAACTCTCCACCTTACTTCTGTTGAGTTATCTACCATTGGAATTTTAATAATTGCAGCTATCACTACAATTGTTTTAACAGCCCTAATAAAAATTTTAGAGAAGTTATAATCAACACAAATGCCCAGGCTCAATAATAATTGAAACCTGGGCATTAAAATTATGCAGTTACTAATTATGTTCTTCTGCTACTAAGTGTAAAGTTGGAGAATGTGCTTCATTCCATACTCCCACCTTTGGCTTCAGCAAATATAGGTAGGACATTACTAAAAACACTTTAGCAGTTTACTCTAAGAAGCCTTTGATGGTGTATACGTAATGTTTTTTCTAACCTTTTGTTTTATGTTTTTAAATCGATGTTCAATCCCAAGGTAACGATCTAAGCTTAAAACATAACTTTTGTTTAAAAATAGCAATATACAAAATGCACTAGTATAAAGAGTTAAACTAATTAAATTCATATTCCCAGAAAGAATAAAATTTATATGCATAAAAAGACAAATAAGAACAGAGGGAATGATCATTAATCCTACTATCAGAACAATCCCGATAATAATTTGAACGATTGGAATCGTGTAATTAAAAAACATAATATGCTTTAATGCGAAGTGTTCGATGAAATACTTATAAAATTCTGGCACATTCGGTTTGTCTAGTGCCATCATTAAGTAATTTTTAATAAATATTCCTGGTTCACTAAACCAATTTTTCTCTGTAATTTTCGTTATACCCGCAAAAAGCCAGCCAATCCCAAAAAGCAGTCGCATTAAAGTAACTAGTGATTGAAAGGCTTGCTCTCCAAATCGTGTTGATAATAATTTCATATGCTTAATTGTCCTCTACCGTTTATTTGGGAAGGTTTGCCCTCCTCTGTATAATTCTTGCTTACTATTAATTTTTATTCCTTTGGTTTTTAAACTCTTTCACATTTTCAACTTGACGAGTTCAAAGATCTTCCCTCTTTTCCGATAAGGGTATAGCCATTTTTCCAGGTTTTTTTATGTACATGCCACAACTACTTTTCGAAATACTTACCCTCTTTAATCGACAATGATAATCATTCTCAAAAAGAATATCAGTAAAGATTATCGTTGTCAATGTAATATTTAGGTGAAAAATTTATATCTATAAAACTTGTTCAAAACCTGTTGCCATATAAAATGGTGTCACTACTTCAATCTTACCTGCATCTACTAATTCATGAATACGTATACCTAGCGCCCCGCATACTTTCAAGGCATCTTTCTCTTCCCCACCATATACTTCTTCAACAAAATTTTTACGCATAATCCAAGAAAGTTTCGCTGAAGGATTCTCTTTTTGTAATTCAACCAGAGATAATAAAAAAGTATTGATAGCTGAATGACCGCCTACAATAACCCGCGATCTTCTTGTTGTCATTTATTCGTATGTATATCAGAATACCATAACGCTGTTTTTCAAATTTAAGGGTAACTAAAAACGCCAGGATCAATGATTTACCAATGATCCTAGCGTTTGATTCTATTATTTTATATGTGTTCAGTTATTTTCTGGGCGTCTCACAAAAAATGCTAATAGTAGACCGATTACGGCCACAATCACTATAGCCCCAAATGCAAATTGAGTGCCTACTGCAACTAGTGTTTCAGGGGTTGCAGTAGAATGCTCTACTGTATAGCTGTGCTGTCTTCTTGTCATAAGTGTAATTGCTAATGCGGTACCTGCTGCACCTGCAATTTGCTGAAGTGTGTTTATGACAGCGGAACCGTGTGAATACAATTTTTTTGGTAAATCATTAAGTGCGTTTGTTTGCGCTGGAATAATAGTTGTTGATACACCTACGTAGAAAATCATACATGAAACTATAACTAACCAAAGTGGTGTTGTGGCGCTAATGACAAAGAATAATATACTTGTTGAAATAACTAAGCATAAGAACCCAAATCGCAAGTAAAATTTTGGACCAACACGATCAAAAGTTTTACCAACAATTGGAGCAAAGACGGCGTTCAATATGTTTCCAAGTAACATCGCTAACCCAGCATTCGTCGCTGAAAGTAATAAAGATCCTTTTAAATACAAAGGCATAAGAATCGCAATTGCTAAAAGTAATGAGAATACAATAAATATTAAAACTGACCCAATAGTGAAATTGCGATATTTGAAAACTTGTAAATCAATCATCGGATGCTTACTTGTAAGTTGACGCCATATGAAAAGTAAAAGAGCTACAATACCTACAACTATAATGATTGTTGCCAGTGTAGAATCTTCTGAAATAGTACTTAATCCATAGATAATACTACCAAATGCAATTGTTGAAAGAACGATAGATAAAAAATCGATTTTCGGTTTTGTTAGTGTTGTGACATTGTACACTTTTGGCATAAAGGTAAAGAAAATAACGATATATAGGGCAATGCTTATCCAGAAAATATAATGCCAGCGATTGTTGGCCCAGTTGCTGGAGCAAGTGTAATGACCATTCCCATAATCCCCATTGTTGCACTGCGCTTTGCGAATGGTACAACCATGAAAATAACGTTAATCATAAGTGGTAAAATTAATCCTGTACCAACTGCTTGAATTACACGTGATAGTAATAAAATTGAAAATGTTGGTGCTAATGCCCCAATAATTGAACCAACAATGGAGAATGAAATTGCTATAATAATAATCCAACGTGTTGAGATCCATTGAATAATAAGGGCAGAAATGGGTACTAAAATCCCCAATACTAATAAATAACCTGTTGTTAACCATTGTGCACTCGGCGCACTGATGCCGAAGTCTCTCATCACATCAGTCATAGCCATATTCATGGCTGTTTCTCCAAAAAGGCCAACAAATGCTGCAATCATTAATAATGCAATCATTGGTTTTGGGTTTCGTTGCTGTTCTGTATTCATAATTACTCCTTTTAAGGCGGTCTATATAATTTTATTATAAATCGTATTAACGATCCTAATATTAGACCAGTCTATATATTTTAAGTTCAAAAAATAAGTCCTAAGCTCTTATAAAAAGAAACTTGGAACTGTTTTTTGAAGCATTTTAATAGGTTCATTCGATTTCTCTGTAATGGATAATACTAAAACACCTATGATAGCTGCGTTAAGTGATACTGCAAGTATCTTTGCTTTATCTGTAGCCATACCTGATTCAACAAACTTATTATAATAGTGCTGTTGCACCTTGCTGTAATTTTCTTGACAAACTACCCGAATTTCTTCGTTCTCAAAAGCTGACTCCATTGAAATCAATGCAAATGGTGGCATATTTAACATATCGGGGGTGTCTAGGTTTTTAAAGTTTTCACTCAAATGATTCAAATAATTTTGCACCGCGATTGTTGGATTTGGATCAGAATTTAAGTGTATTTGAATGTTAGCAAGTAAACGTTGAGATGACGACTCAACAACTTCCTTAACGAGTTGATTTTTCCCATCAGGAAAATAATGATAAAGAGAACCTTTTGGTGTCCCTGATTCTTTCAAAATTTGATTTAAACCTGTAGCCTGATAACCTTGCAAATGAAAAAGTCTTGTAGCTACTTCAAGCAAATGATCACGTGTCGAACTTTTTTTCATTGTTCTCCTCCCTTTTTCTATAATGACCGGTCTATTTTTAAATAATAGTAAAAAATTTTTTTAATGTCAATGGTTTGATTTGTAATAACTGTATTAAATCGAGTATTTAGCATTCCATTGTGGGTGTGACGACGTTGCGGCTTCTTTATGTATAGAAAACATAAATATGTACACATTAGTATTGAGTGTATTCGCACGCACTTAGGTTGTGGCGCTAGTTGACCGTCACGACCTCCCCATTTGTGGGTCAATCCATCCACTGCCCCTATAAACGTAAAAATTTATTTATATTACATATCGAGGTGCTTTAAATGACTAAATTCGGAAAATGTTTATACATCGCTTTTTTTGTAACACTGTTTTTATTGACATCGGTTTGGGATTATTTCGAAAATAATAATTTGCCTTTACTAGAGAATTTTTTCTTTTCCTTTTGGGTAGCAAGTTTTTTATTCATTGCATTGCTACTTAGAAGTAAGAAAGAGGAAATGGAAAAAAGCGAAAAACCAGAGGCAGAATAGATTATTCTATTCTGCTTTTTTTCTTTGCCTTTATAACTGGAATAAAGAGCTATAGTACTGTCACTCTTTTTTCATTTCTTAAGGCCATGAACTAACCAACCTTAGTTATTAAATCATATAAATAGTAGTGTTAAGATAAAGCAGTTCCTTATGGACGCAATAATTATTATACGCTTCTCCTTCTTCAATTCACTTTATATTAAAAGGAGGAATCCACAGTTATACATCTAAATTTATTGTCATTCCTACTGTCATTATGCTGGCTAATAGTTTTCTTTATCACAATTAACTCTACTCAATTCACACTATTTTTTGAATCTTACTTTCACGTAGATCCCCTAATATTTTTATTAGTAGCAACAATAATTACTTTTTTTCTTGCCAATTATGGATTGAAGAATGTAAAAAATTTAACTGCTATCGTTAGAGGACTTCTCACAATTATTATAACTTTAATTCTATTGGTTATAATTTGTATAACATTGTTCATAAGGATTTTTTTAAATTGAAAAACCAGATGGCGAGTGTTTAATTAGTATTGGTCACTTTCTTTTTAGGAAGTGGCCTTTTTAATTTTAGGCTGATTTCTTAATGATTGTTGTTAATCGAACGAGGGGCCTATATTTAAAAGAGTATGTTATATTTTGGATTGCAAGAAAGGTCGAATGAAATAGTATAATTAAGCGTTATTTAACTTATTTCGTAAGAGGTGCTTAGTATGTTTAAAAAGAAAATATTGATTGGACATTCAGTAGATACTGCCCAGGCAATTATTGAACACAGAGAAAAAGGGAACGTTCCGCCAGAAGAGACCGTCCAGGCAATGATCGAACACTTAGAGACAAGTAACATTCCATTTGAAGATACTGTCCAGACAATTCTCGAATACTTAGAGAAAAGTAATGTCCCATTGGAAGTAGATATCGAAACCTTTTTAAAGCCGTCGTCTGAAGTATACGAGCTTTTTTATACGGTCAAGGTTCAAAAAAAATATGCAAAACAAGCGGAAGCCTTTGTTACGCAGTATGTGTCGCAAGAAGATCTGATGCATCGGTATAAAGTGGCGAATAAGAAAAGTAGAAAATTACATAGGAAAGAAAGAGCCCCTTATTTACTTGCAGCCTTTATATATTTTAATGCAGTAGCGGTTTTCCAAACGAGTAAAGACTTAGGAGCGTACAACGTTTCGTTTATTGTTGTCGCCTTTTTATTGATGTGCGGCGTGTTTATGACGACAAAATATTACAAAGCGATGAAAAAAGAATCGGGTGATTTAAGAGAGAATAATAAGACGTTGATGATGATCGGTATTGGTATGATAATTCAGCCGTTAATTCTTTTATATCTGCACTTCGACGTTTTAATCACATCTTTTAGATAGAGACCTTGTTCTAGTGTCTTAAATAAAGTTTTTTGGTCTGCATTCTTTATTTCCATAGCCACTTCATAAACATATCTCTACAATATCAAACGCTTCCTTGAACCCGCATTATATTCGACATTTATCAAATTCGTATAAGCAACAATCTATACGAAAACAGCCTAATTTTAAGAAAAAGCTCGAATTTCATTTCTTACATTTCCACGGTTGTAATGTTTTTAAATACAAGTACATACACTTGTTTTGGGATAGCAATCTGTTGCATGCATCGCCCCAAGTTGTTAATGCACTCTGCTATCCTTCATAGCTAAATAAACTGAAATTAGAACAAAATAATATATAGTGTAAACAATACGTAAGCTATAACGACCGCGTTATGGCTTTTTTGTTATTTACCACGATCTGAAGCTTATGATAGCATTCATTTTTTACTGCTTTTCTTTATTTTCATTTTGTTCTTTCTTTTGCTCTTTTTCTTCAGGTACTTCTAATTCTTTCTTTAGCTTTTCTTTTGCCAATGTACGTTCCTCCAATAACTATTAAATTGTCCGTTTTAGGGCGATTTATACTTTTATCGTTGGCTTAATTTCAAAACGGTTTACCCCTTAAATTCCAATTTGATTTTACGCCTTAATAAAACTAAAGATTGATTATTTCCAACGCAATTACATCTGTGCGCTTTAATCTACGAAGATGTTTTTTTGGTCGGGTTATCATTAACCCTTCATTAAGGTTCGTAGCAATTTTGAAAAAAAGCAAGCTAGATAAATTAAACACAAAAAGACCAGGTACTCACTTTTTAGGAGCGTCTGATCTTATCCTACTATACTGCTGAATGGACAGACGATTTTGAATGCCCCCAAAAGACATCCATTCTCAATTGGGTCAGCATATAGGTACAGCTGCATCCCTACGTCTGAGCCGTTCTGAACTTATTTGGATATTGTCTCTTCACCCACACATTATCCCGCTTCTAGTAACTGATCAAGCAACTTTAAGATCAGTTCAAGTTCAGATCCATCAGAACTAGTTTCAAATCATTAGATCCGCACGATTTGCATGATATTTTTAAAAATGTGATAAAAAAGACAGACCTTCCACCCACCCGCTTCACGTTACATCACTTATGGCATTTTTTAATTACGTTAAATAATTTTCAAATTTAATATTCGTGTTTTATTTCATCTGAAAAGTATACAGCCGATGGACAAATCGCACTTTTATAGCAATAACACGAATGTTTTTGGAATTTTAATATGAAAAAATTCGCTTTTATACTCTTTTTTGATATTTACAAAAAGTAGTCTCTAACTACATAACACCATAACCACTTCTTTCAAACACTGTTTCTCACGGATACTTGCTTTTTCAAAGTATCTTGGCAGCCTTTAAACAATACAATAATGCATACGTATATACATACAGATACATCAATAAGCAATTAAGTTAACTGCTACTTTCCATCAATTACATCAAAAATGAAAGCAAAAAATGTTGATAAGATTATTTTGAATGAAGTATTTGATGAAGAAACTAAATAAAATCTAGAAGAACTATTTAATAGCTCTTTTACTATAGGTTGTTGCTCCCTGATTTTAGATAAGTAGAATTTTAAATTGTCGGATAAAGCAGGTGTTTTCTTACAATGTGAAGAAGTGCTTATAAGGGAATATATTAATTCAACGATTATGGCGAAGAAATAGTATATAAGAGGTGAAGGTAAGGTGAAGTTAAAAACAATTTTGTTTTTATTTATTTGTACTATGTGGTTAGTGGCTTGTAACAGTAATGAAGAAAAATCAAAAACGATAGAAATTCAAGAATTAATTAATTTCGAAGAAGAAAAATCCGACACATTACAGTTAATATCCGATGCAAAGGATATTAAAATTATAGAGAAAACGTTTAAAAAGGCTAGAGAGTTTGGTGAAGTAGATAACAATGTAGTCCCGCAATATAAGATCAAACTAAACGATGATGAATACTATTTATGGATAGACAATACATTTACAGGGACAATAGCAAACGTAAATAGTAGAAATATGTTTTATAATATCTACACTACCGAAGAATTTAAAGAGGCCATTAATTATCAAGAACAAAAATAAATTACTTCTAAAAAACTTGATCAAGGCTATTTGGATATCTAGAAATTATCTTATTTCTAATATAGCAACAATCCATACGTAATGAGCATTGCTAAAAGACTCCCTAACTGCGCTCAATAAATCGTTTTTTTACCTTCCTACAATCATGTTCTATTATATGAATAGTTTTCGATAAGGTATTAACAGTTTAGCGGTAGATATATAAATATGTGAAGTAGTACTCTCTACCCTGAATCCCTCTAAGCGCTCTACAATTGTATTACCATCAGGATAAGCAAAGAAAAACAAGAAGCCTTTTATTCGAAGGCTTCTTGTTTTTATCATATGGACGCAACATTTATTTAAGCTATAAAACAAGCAATAGCTGCATAGATAGTAGGGCCACCAGTTCAAGCTGTGCAACTCGGTAGCACTACTCTTGATTAGGTTCCATATAGTATGGATTTACATGGATAAGGACTTCCCCGACATCGGGGTATTTTTTTAATATCGCATTTTTAATGTCACGAGCAATATCATGACCTTGTTTAATTGTTAAATCATGATTAAGGGATAGACGAATATCGAGAAGCTTATAGTGACCGTGTTCTCTTGCACGAATTTTGTCTATTCGTTGCACTTGATTAAATTCATGAATAGTAGCTTCATAATCGTCTAAAAGTTCCTGATCTACACTTTTTTCCATTAAAACGTCAACAGAAGGTTTAACTAATTCCATTGCGATTCTAAAAATAAAATAAGCTACTAAAGCACTGGCAATAGCGTCAGCGTATAACAAAAATGTCCATCCAATGGCATTTCCTATTATCGCTAAGAGGACACCAATAGATGCAGCAAGTGAAGCAACAATATCACCTTTATGATCTAACGCAATCGCTATAATCGCCTTACTATTCCACTTTTTCCCCTGTTTTATAGAGTATCTATATAGTATTTCTTTCGCTATGTAAGAAATAATAGCTGCAATCAATGCACTGTATTGTGGTACGCTAGGTTTATCAAAAAATGCTAAAATTGCTTCTACTAAAATATATAGTGAAACTAATATTAAAATAATTCCAACGATTGCTTCACTAATAACCTCCGCCTTACCATGCCCAAAGGGATGATCCTTATCAGGTGGTTTATTAGAAATACCAACCACCGCTAGCACAGCAATCGAAGCAACTACATCTGCTCCAGAGTGAATACCATCTGCAAAAACGGCCTCACTTCCCCCAAAAAGACCAAAGAAGATTTTACCTACCATAAGAATTACGTTGGATATAAGTGCAATCCATGCAACCTTTTTGCTAATTTGTTCTCTCTCACTAACCATTTATATCTCCTCCGAGTAAGAGTTTTATCCATAAAAAATGTGGGAAGAATTATTTTCAAATACTCTTTACTCTTCTTCCTCCAATTAATACTCAACTATGATATCAGACGAATATCGAGTGGGTCTACAGCAATCTTTTTCACCATTACTAAATAAAATTCGAGCGTAAAAATAAGTTGCCTTAGACCAAGATTAATCTTCACGAAAATAGACATTTTACCCCAGCTAGATGAACCTTATAAAGTCGTTCACCTTTTGCATCGGCTCCTATTCTTCTATCATAGTAACTATAGCTTTCGAACCGCTTTTATTTTCTGTTCCACTTTTCGAAATACCCAAGAAATCATCGTTAGTACAAAATAGAGTATGACAAAATTAAGAATTACACTATTTTCACTTTTGCTAGCTATATAAACGTATAGCCCGGGTGCTTAGTTGAAGATTTGAGAAAACAGTCTTTCCCAAAGGTCATTGCGGCTAAAACTAAAAGGCAGATTTACTCTACAAAACGGGTAGAATAAATCTGCTTTTTTGTTTTAAACTTTGGTGAGTGGAGACATTCCTAAATTTACTATTTTTCTATTAGTTCTTCTTGCCATAAACGTTCCATATTTACTTCATTGTTTGTGTAATATAATACAAACACATCAGGATTACTAAGGCTGTTCCAGCAATCAAAATCAAAGCTGTTATCATAATGCATTAGCAGAAGAGACATTATATTTCCATGAGTAACGATTATTGTGTTTTCAGCTTCACTTTTAAAAATTTCATCTACAACTGTTACTATTCGGCTCATAGCTTCTTTACTTGACTCTCCACCTTGAAATTTCAGCTCCAAATCATTGAATGTTGCTTTAAGTTTTTCAAACCAATCAGGTAAATCCGTAGTACTTAGTGTACGTTCTGATAAACGTTCATCAATCTCTATGTCTATGTTTGTTTCCTCACGAATCGGTGCTACTGACTGAATTGCACGTAAAAAAGGACTTGAAATAATTCGATCAATTTCTCTATTTGAGAAAAATTCAGATAAATAGTTTGCTTGTATCAATCCTTTTTCCGTAAGTTGTGACTCTGGTGGTTGCCCCTGTGCTTCACAATGTCTTACAATATATATCCTTTTTTTCATTACAAAGCCCTCCATTTATGTATAACTACTTTACTTCTATGATTAATTTAAAGCAGTGATGACAAATGAATTTGAATCAACGCATGCCAAGTTTAATGCTTTCCTTTAAATGGGGGTGGCTTAATAGTTCTTTAGGTATTAACCATAACACCGCTTCGAGATCATCGCTTCCCCCATTCATATTCACAACTTTTTCACCTGTAGTTGATCCATACCGCGCTTTATAGCTATTCTACTTCTAAAACAAAGGCATAGAAAGCGTCGCCATTAGATACATTCGCCTGCTTTTCATCCATCCACCAAACGCCATAAGAATAATAATATACGCCACGTTGTGTAGGTGCAGTAAAACGATTGTCTTTGACCACGACATCAGTTTCCTTGTTACCACTTATTTGTGCAACATGAAATTCATTCGGTTTTATTTCATAGTCCATTACAAGCGTTATAGTTTCACCTGATTGAACTTTTATGGGCTTTTGGCCTTCTAAAAGTTCAATTGGTCCAGCAGTATCAACACATCCATTTTGCCAACAATAAGTACCGAGTGTAGTTTCAAATTTTTTATTTTCAATCTCTATAAAGGATTTAGGAGGCTTTTCTCCCGACAATCCATTTGAACATCCCATTATAAAAGTAAGTCCTAAAAGAGCTACTACATATAAAAAATATGTTTTCATGCACATCCCTCCTTACCATTCGACGAGCTCGTTTAAACTACGTTACAAAACATTTTCCGTATTATGTAATAAAGGTAAAATTTCTTTCTACAACACTTGCTACATTCTTTGTGGGTGTTCTTTCTAATTGTGAACATAGAAACGGCTGAGTTCTTGTATAACAAGAGTCTCAGCCGTTTGTTTATCCAGGATGGATGATCGTATTTTTAATACTTAGTTTGACAATTCACCCGCTTCAAGTCCTAGTTTAGATTGAATCATGATAGGTACCTAATTAATAGTACCTGTTGGGTGTAATGTAGTTCCTCCAATTGAAACTTTTATTTCTTTAGATAATGGAACATTGTATTCATCAATAATTGTTCTCCACCAATCCCATGCGAGACCTGTACATTCTCTCGCATAAATTCTTATATTTTTCGAATTAGGTGGAAGTGGTATTACAGTAGAGAAATGAGCTGTTTTGTCTTTCCAGTTTCCATTCCAAGTTTTATGAGATAGCACTTCTTTACCATTTTCATCATATGAAAATTCATCCCATGCAACTTCAAATTGAGCGACATATGCTCCATAATGATCAAGGATGATGCTGCCTTTAGAGTATTCTGTAGATGTCGTCTCGACATAATCTGTATTATTATGGACAGCAGCAATTGAATTGTCCTTTAAGAAAACACTTGTATAGGATATTGGGTATGCTGGATTTTTAAGACTAAATTCTGCATTCTCTTTAATTATTTTTCTAATATCATTAAAGTCTTTTGAGACAACTTGATTATGCTGTTGTGAATCTCCACCTAATACTACAGCAGTAAAAGAACTTTCTTCAAAAATATCTTTATACTGTCCACTAGTTTCTACATTCGTATTCACATTATTTAGTAAGGCTTTAAATGCAGCTTGTACATCTTTGCTCTTAGAGCTTGTTTCTAATTTTACATAAATTGTTCTGCCATAAGCTACATTTGACACCATAACGGGAGGAGCGTCATTACTTACCCCTTTACGTGTTAACTCTTCAAAAGACACACTGTCATCAAAAAGGTCTGATGGATTGTTAGGTAGTTCTGCACTTACGGTATAAAATATTTGTTTATATGCCGCAACCATCACTTTTTTCTCTCCATTAGCGATGGCATTAAAGTCAATTCCTAGTGAATTATCAAGAACTTTGGCGTTCACATTTAGCGTACTTGCTATTTGTGATTTGCTATAAACCATAGACTCTGAATATTGTAGTCTAGCGGGTAAAGTATGGGTTGTTGAATATTTTTCACTCCAAGTAGATACTAGCTCATCTACTGCACCAGAAACATTACCATATGTAGGATTATCCACGGTCGTAGTATTTTCTCTTTTCATGCCAGGTAAATCTATGCTAATATTTAGCGGTTTTCTTTTCGCCACTAATAAACTAGGTTGATTGTCTACAAAAGCTTGATTTGCAAGTTGTAATGCACCTGGATAAGTTCGATTCGCCATAGAATCGATAATTGAAATATCCACTGGTGAGGTTGTAAGTGATTTTTTATTTCGTTCCACCACTATAAATTTATCATTTGAGTTAATACCTTCTCTTGGAACGAAACTATCAATCTTCTCTCCTTTCGCTGCTAAAACCTCGTTGTTATTGTAGTTCAAGTTTGCTATACCCGTGTCAATGTCATTCGAATTGCTTTTTTCACTAGGCTGAGTATCAAGTGTTTCAGCAAAGGTAATAACCGGATAACTTATCATGCATAATATAACAGATAAGCTGACTAGAAATTTTATTACGTTAAAATGATTTCGATTTCCCAAAATTACCACTCCTTTCTTAGGGATATTATACCACAAAACCATTTTGTTAAAATATAGTAAATTGGTCTTATGTTAGCATTTTTATTAATTTTCAATAGAAAAAGCCCTCTACAAATCATCATTTTGTAAAGGGCTTCAAACCGTAAGACATTTCGTTCCATTAATTATTTAGTACTATTCCACTTTAACTTGCCCCATCATACCATTTTCTTCATGCTCAAGAATATGACAGTGGAACATGTAAATGCCTTTGTTATTAAATTTCACAGCTAATCTTACTGTTTCTCCAGCATCTATTGCGACAGTATCTTTCCAACCATATTCGTTTGTCGGTGGTTCTTTCCCATCGATGGAGAGAATTTTAAATTGAGTACCATGTATATGGAATGGATGTGTCATGCCACCCATCATATCTGGTTTGTTATAAATTTCCCATATCTCAGTCTCTCCTTGTTTTTGCGTAAAGTCGATTCGATTCATATCAAATTGTTTATTATTAATAGTGACCATCTTCCCCATTCCGAAAAGTTCCAGCTTTTTAGAAACAGGCAATTTTCTTTCTTCATCGGTTACTACATAATTATTTAAGTTTTTTGGAGAATTACTAGAGTTTGCTGATTTTTTATCGACGATATTAAATAACAGTAATTTAGTGTCTTCTTCATTCATTAAAGCTATATCCGTTGACTCATTGTATGTTGAAAAATCAACAATAATTTCTGCACGTTCGCCTGGCGTTAATGATAGTTCATTCATCGAAATTGGTTTATTTACAAAACCACCATCAGTAGCTATTTGTTGAAATGAATCTCCAGTATTTAATTTAAATGTATAGTTACGAGCATTTGAACCGTTTAATAAACGTAAACGGACCTTTTCTTTGCCAACTGTTAGCTTAGGATTAACTGTGCCATTTATTAACAAAGTATCACCTATAGTACCATCCTCATTCATTGCAGCTTTAAAGTTTAATTGTTTATTATCGTCAAATTTTCTATCTTGAAATACTAAAGGGAAATCATTCACCCCATATTCACTCGGTAAGTCTAGCTTTTTAGAATGTTCATCTTCCACGTATATTAATCCTGCTAACCCTTTATATACTTGTTCTGCAGTCGCTCCTACAGGATGAGGATGAAACCATAATGTGGATGCTCCTTGTTTTACTGTAAACTTCACATTTTTCGTATCTCCAGGTTGTAATAGATGGTGTGGACCTCCGTCTGCTTCTCCTGGTATATCTACACCATGCCAATGAAATGTCGTTGGCTCTGATAGTTGATTGTTTGTTTTAAACGTTACTTTTTGGCCTTCATTCACTTTAATGACAGGACCTAAATACGAGCCATTATAGCCATATGTTTCGGTGTTAATGCCTTTGAAAATTTCACTTGTTCCTTCTTGTGCAGTAATGGTAAAAATGCCATCTTTAGCTTCTAGTAAAGGTGGAAGAGCTAGTTCATTTTCTCCAGTCGAATGATTTAATGCTAATGGATTCGTGTGGCTTTCGTGTCCATTCATTGCTTCCATATCTTTTCCCGACATATTGGAATGATCCATCCCCTCCATATTCGACATTTCTTCTTTTGTCATCTTAGAATGGTCCATCGTTTCATCTGATTTTGAACTACTAGCACTACATCCTCCAATGATCACACTACTCACTAATAGAGAAGTAATCAAAAATTTAGGTTTCATGATGTTTCCTCCTTGCATTTCAATACAAACTAACTGTAGCAAATAAATATGAAGAAATTATGGAGTTACAAGATCATACTTAAAAAACATCATGATAGCCCTTCGGACAATAAAAAAAGATATCCATGTCAAAATTGACTAATGGACATCTAAATAACATTATTTTATAGATACATTGCGCTTCTTTACCCCCATTTATATCCGATTCCCCAAACGGTATTAATAAAATTATCACTTGGAGAACCAGCATTCACTAATTTTTCTCTTAAATTTCGAATATGAGAGTCTATTGTTCGTGTATCGATATCAGCATCATATTCCCATGCAGAACGTAATAATTCTTCTCTAGTATACGTTTTAGATGGTCGAGAAATTAAAGTTTTTATAATATTAAATTCTTTTAATGTCAGCTGAACAGTTAAATCTTGATAGTGTAAGGAGTATGTTTCTTTATCCAATGTGAAATCTTTGTAACGAATAATTTTATTCTCATCACGATAAGTTCGACGTAGTATCGCATTTACTCTTGCAACCAACTCTCGTTCGTCAAAAGGCTTCGAAATATAATCATCCGCTCCTGTATTTAGACCCTTTGCTAAATCTACTTTATCGGATCGTGCCGTTAGCATAATAATTGGAACATTTGAGAATTCGCGGATCGCTTCACAAACTTCCCATCCATTCATTTCGGGCATCATAACATCTAAGATGATAAGAGCTATGCCTTCTTTCTTTGCGAGCTCAATTGCGTTAATGCCACTTGTTTCCTTTATGCAATTAAAACCATATGGCAATAGAAATAATTCTACTAAATCCAACATTCTTAGTTCATCATCAACTAATAAAATTGTTTTCATTTATATTCCTATCCCCTTCTATATTGTGATTGTAAATGTACTGCCTTTGCCTAAATTGCTTTTCACTTTAATTGTACCTCCATGGGCCTCGACTAGTTCTTTAACTACAGCAAGTCCTATTCCTGAACCCCCAAAAGTTCGCGAACGTGATTTTTCCACTCTGTATAATTTTTCGAAAATCAATTCCAGTTCGTCTGAAGGAATACCGATCCCTTCATCAATTACGTTTATTACTGTTCTTTCTTCTTGTTTCATTGCTTCTATTATTACTCTCGTGTTTTTATCTGAATACTTCATAGCATTATCTAATAAATTTAGCATGATTTGCTCCAGTCGTATGGAATCTGCGTATATGTCAAAATCCTCTTCGCAAACAAGAATTAACTTTATGTTATCCATGTCAAAAGAAGGAGCAACTCGTTTACATATATGATCTAAAAATAGATGTGCAGAAAAATATTCCTTTAACACACTAAACGTGTTTTGATCCATTTTTGCTAATTCTAATAAGTTTTTCACAAGTTCTTTCATTCGATTTGACTCTTCTGTAATAATTTCAAGATAGTGATTTCGATCATTTTCGTTCAAATTTTCTCTCATCGCTACTTTTGAATACCCAATTAAATAGGTTAAGGGTGTGCTTAATTCGTGCGCTATTGATGCTAGAAATTCATTTCTTTCTTTTTGTAACCTTTCTAAATCATCGGCTAACTTCTGAATCGATTTTGCTAACTCACCAAGTTCGTCTTTTCCTATATCAGCTAGACTTACATTAAAGTCACCATGACTTAATTTTTCAGTAGCTGCTTTCATACGGATTAATGGTCTCGTTAGAACTTTCGATAATAATGCGTATATAGCAAGAAGAACAACAATGCTAGTAATACCAGATATGAAAAAGTGTTTATTCAAATTATGAACCATTTCTTTGATAGCACTTGTACTTTGAAACATGACCACATAACCAGATTGGTTGTTATTTATTTTATAAGGGTGCGCGCTGACTATATATGGGGAGTTTCGCCAGTCTGCTACTAGTATTTGATCCTTTTTTTTACTTAGATTTTTTACTAAAGGCATGTATTCTTCTATTATTGTGTTATTTAAAGTGGAACGACCAATAATACGCCCATTTTTATCTGTGATCATGACTTCTCGATCTTTATTCTTTTCCATTAACACGATATGCTTTATAGTCATATCTGAATAATTCTCGAGTAATACATCTCTATGATTTTCTCCATTTGCTAATAAACTGACTAGTTCTTCTTCAACTTTCGACTTAATAATATTTCGATGTAGGTAAAACATAAGAAATAATTCCATAATTAGCACGACAACAAAAAAACTAGCTGCTAATTTAGTAGAGATTTTATTCACCTTATTGCATGCTCCTCCTTATCTCGCGTTATATATCGTCTAAAATCCTGTAAATCCTCCTAAAAACGGTGTTAAAAATGCGATCACTTTAGTCATCATATCAAAATATAACATGATTCCCATAATAACCATTAACACACCACCTATTTTCATAAAGAGAGAACTTCGTTTTTGAAACATTTTCATATTCCCAATAAATAGAGACATAACTAAAAATGGAATAGAGAAACCAAGTACATAAAATAGCATATATAACATTCCTCTACTAGGATCGGATATGCCTAATGCAATCACTCCGGCAAGAATTGGACCAGTACACGGAGTCCATCCAGCAGCAAAGCCCACACCGATAAGAATAGAACCAAAATATCCTTTAGGTCTTTTCGAAAACTGTATTCTCTTATCTGAAAGTAAAAAATCGAACTTCAAAACACCTAAAATGATCAAACCAAATATTACGATAATAATAGCGCCAATTTGTCTCAGCAAATCTTTATGCATAATAAAAAGAGTGCCTATAAAAGATGTAGAGAGTCCTAATGCCAAAAAAATTATAGAGAAACCAAATAAAAATAAAAGTGTATGTATCAAAGCTTTCCGATGAAATACGCCTTTGTCATCCTTTAGTTCATTAAAGGACATCCCCGTAACATACGACAGAAATGCTGGGTAAAGTGGTAATGAACAAGGGGAAATAAACGATAATAACCCTGCTGCAAAGGAAAGAAACAAATTCAATTCTCCTGCCAAAGCCATTCACCAATCCTTCCTTATTTAATTAAACACATCAATTATTTAGTATAAATAAAAAATATGAAAAATTTATGGAGAATGTCCAATTGTCTTTATGAAAATACAATGGGGATGAAAGTTGCTTTTTCCCCCTTTGTAAACTAGCTCGTAAAGAAAGTCTTCGTATATAAGTATAAAAATCTAGCTATTAAACGAGGCGATAAACTAAAAAGGACAACAGTGCCATAAAGCACTAGATTGGATTATATGTGGAAAAGCAATGAATCACTTAACGTTTTTATGTTGGATGGAACCGCTAAATTAACCCTTTAAACCCTCAATAACCATTTATTTAAAATATTTTTAGTAAAATTGCCCATGATTATTGCAGAAGTTTTACACATTTAAAAATAAGGTTTCAATTTTGCTGTTTAACGGTAATCAGTAATATGATTGAAAAATAACTCATGGCTGTTTCATGCTATTCTTACTTTATTAAAAACTGAAAGCTTTTTGAAAGGAGTAAGTTTACATGAAGAAAAAATGGTTACTTCCCATTTTTGCATCGTTTATGTTTTTCACAGGCATGGGTGTTCATGATGCGAAAGCAGCAACAGTAGAAGATTTAACGAATACAGCAAAATCATATATAGGTGTACCTTATCAATATGGAGGAACGGATATTAAGACAGGTGTAGATTGCTCAGCATATACACAAATCGTTTATTCTAAGTTAGGTATTTCACTACAACGTACATCGAGTTCTCAATATCAGCAAGGTACTTCGATTGCGAAAGCTCAGTTAAAGTCTGGAGATCTTGTATTCTTTAATACTTCGGGAAGCGGCGTTTCCCATGTTGGCATATACATAGGTGACAGCAATTTTATTTCAGCTACTACAAGTTCTGGAGTAAAAATCGACAAACTTAATGATCCTTATTACTGGGGATCTCGTTACGTAGGGGCAAAACGCGTAGCAAACTTCTCTGAAGGAGAAGTAAAAGATGCAGAAATCGACTTTAGCGTTTATGCATCACGTGGAGAGGTAGCTCTTAAACTAGCTAAGCAGTTAAAGTTAGATACTAGTAACACTAATTCAAGTTTTCCAGATATAACACCATCGTCTAAATATGCGGGTGCTGCAGAAGCACTTAGAAAAATCGGCGTTTTTACGGGTGATCAAAACGGAAAATTCAATCCAGGTTCTCCGATGACACGTGGTCAATTATCAAAAGTTTTAGTGGAAGCATTCCGTTTAAAACAACAAGGAACAGCAGTACAATTCGTTGATGTTCCAAGTTCGCATTGGGCTTACAATTATGTATCTATTCTTGCTTCTAATAAAATTACTGTTGGTAAAGGTGACAATACTTTCGGAGTAAATGACAATGTCACACTAGTACAATTAGACGCCTTTATCCAACGAGCAGCTCAATAACTTTATGAAAAGGTGTTTCATCCATGGATGAGATGCCTTTTTTCGTTCTTTTACTTTGAGGCAATACCATTTCATATGCCCTCCCTCCATTAAAAAAGCCAGTACTAATTTGTACTGACTTAAAAACTATTCTTCTTGGTACCAGTGTATAATATGTAGATTCAATCACAGTTTCCTGTTGATGAAAATAACAATTTCTTATCCATTAATTCTCGTGTTTCCCATTGAATTCGTATCGTCTATATTTGACCATCGATAGTATGCCCAAAATCGGTCCAATCGCCAATATAGTAAAGACCCATTCCCAACCAATGATTCTTTGAATTATAGGGATGAGATTAATTGAAAATATAGTAACTAGGAAACCAATACACATTTGAAAAGTAAGGGCAGTACCTACATATTCAACTTCGGCTATTTCTGAGACTGCTGCAGAAAATTGGGCGGAATCGGATATGACAGACATTCCCCAAATTATAGAAATGATGAGCGTTAACCAAATCGATTGTCCATAAGTAAAACCTATTACTATAGAGCATATAGCACTAATCACCATAGAAATAATCGTTAAATTGGCTCTTCCGATTTTATCTGAGATGAGTCCACCAACTACACACCCAACCCCTCCTGCAATTCCTATTGACATAAATGAGGATAATGCAATAAACCAATGAGGCGTTTCAGATGAATTGATAATAAAACTAGCTGTCAAAAAAGCAGGGAGCCATGTCCACATCGCGTACAATTCCCACATATGGCCAAAATAACCGTAGTTCGCAAGCATTACTGGTTTATTCAACATTACTTTTTTTATTAACTTGAACGAGAATGGTGTTTTTTGGGATGTTACGGGAGCGTCTTCTAACATGAAAGTAACTATAATAGCCGATAAAAGAGCCAATACCGAACTACAAATGATCACGAGTTTCCAGCTTAATGAAGAAAAGAACATCACAACAAAATGCGGCAATGATGATCCTAAAGTTAATGCCGCGATTAAGATGCCGATAGCGAACCCACGTTTTTCGGGAAACCATTGTGATAACATTTTTACTGCTATTGGGTAAACACCTGCGAGGGTTATGCCAGTTAAAATCCTAAGGAGAATACCGAAAAAGCCAGAATCGACTAGTATTAGCAAGGTATTTAAAAGTGCACCTAGAAAGGCTGAAATGGCAAAAACCTTTCGAGGATTAAATCGGTCAGCTACCCCAAAATAGGAACTAAATAATGCACCTATGACAAATCCAATAGGAACAGAAGCAGAAAGCCAAGCTTCTGAATTAGAGCCAAGTTCCCAAATAGTAATTAGTTCGGGCGCGATTACCGATGCACTATACCATAAGCTTAAAGCACATAATTCTGACAATCCAATCCATACTAATGCCCTCCAAGAACCTTGCATCATAGTTTCCCCTTTCGAAATAAAACCGAATAGTGTTATTATACAAAATATTAAGAAAAGGAATCTACCTTGTGTTTATATAAAGTGAAAAAAATCTTTTTTCTAATCTATTACTCATGTTTGGCACGTTTTTTTACTGGGGGCTTTCACTAATCGTTTATTGATTACCACCGATATAGCCGTTTCATTGCAGTGGATGAAGCCATTCCCCTACACCTACTTCTACTTAAAATTTGTTTAAGGGGTGCTAAAGAAATATATATTTTCACAGGTGAAGAATTAAATCATCTTATTATTATTCTCTGGATATTTATTTTTATGTTTTAAGAGATAAATACCGCAAATACATTTATCAACGATTCATATTATAGAATATTGAAAGGAGGGAAATTACTATGTCTGAATATAGCGGTAGTGATTACGGTTCAAGTTCAAGATTTGCGCTAATCGTTGTTCTATTCATTCTATTGATTATTGTCGGTACTAGCTTTATAGGTTATTGCTAATAGCAAATTCCACCTTTCATAATCAAAATGTATAGGATTATACAAACTAATCCTATACACCTCCCATTCTTAAGGGTCACTTTCCGCCAGTGACCCTTTTAATAGTTTAGTTACTCAAAATTTTTAGTAGTAGACAGTAAGAAAAAACCTAAATGTTCAGCTACTTGACGGTATTATCAGTAGCTGTATAAATCAAATCAATCCCAATACTTAGAATAGGACTGGATTAAATCGATCATACTCTCCATCGCTGGAGAAACCCATTTATCTTTATGATACGTGACAAATGTAGAAATAGCGTATTGTTCATCTTTGATTATCTTCCCGTTTAATAACTGATTATCTAACTCATTTTTTACAGTGAAATAAGGAAGCATAGAAATACCGAGCCCATTCATAACACATTGCTTAATAGGTTCTAAACTTGCAAAATCTACACTCCCCTCAATCTCAATTTGAGACTCTGAAAGATACTCATTAAATATACTTTTATACGTGCAATTTTGTTCTGAATAAAGAACGGTCTTACTGTTTCCTTTTTGTTTATCTTTTAAAGGTGTAATTAGCACCATTGGTTCTTGTTTAATTTGTTCACTGTGTAAATCTTTTTCTTTCCAATCATTCTTTTTAATTACTAACGCCAAATCAATATTTCCTTGTTGAAGTTCTAAAGGAATATTTCGATAGTTAATAGAAGTGATCGATAAGTTCACCTCGGGGTATCTTTCTTTATAATCCAATAAAATTTGAGGTAATCGGTAGCTTGTTAAGGCTTCTGAAGCCCCAATAGTCAAACTTCCTGTTGGCTCACCAAATCGGTTTGCCTTTTCTTTAATTTCCGTATAGAGATCCATAATTTTTATGGCATAAGGGTAAAACTCTTTTCCGAAATTAGTAAGGATCACCTTTTTCCCTAAGCGATCAAATAAAGGCTGGTTTAGTTCCTCTTCCAATTCTTTAATATGATTTGTCACAGAGGATTGCGCATATCCAAGTTGATCGGCTGCTTTTTTAAAACCACCTTTCTCTACTATCATTTTAAAAGTCATAAGATGACGAAGCTCCATGTAATTCTTCTCCTTTTTACGTTCACTTTTATTGAACGTTTCATTCATTTATATCTATTTTACTAAACTAACATCATCAATTACAATTTATCCAGTAACCAATTATAAAAGTTGGTTAGGGTGTACAAAAATTTGGAGAAGGCGGTAATAAGTATGAACCATTCAATTAAAAAACAAGAGATTATTAATGCATATATGTTTCGACATGCAACGAAGGCTTTTGATCCAACTAAAAAAATCTCAGAAGATGATTTCGAATTTATTTTAGAAACAGGTAGACTATCACCAAGTTCTTTAGGATTTGAGCCGTATAAATTTTTAGTTATTCAAAATATGGAGATTAGAGAAAAATTAAAAGAAGTTAGTTTTGGAGGACAAGGTCAGCTTCCTACCGCTAGTCATTTAGTAATTTTTCTTGCTCGAAAAGATGCAAAAGCTAATTCTGATTATGTACAAAATCTATTTAAGAATGTTAAAAAGCTACCTGAAACTGTCGTAGAGAATATGACGAAGGCGTATGCAAACTTCCAAGAATTTGATTTTAAGTTGTATGAAAGTGAAAGAGCATTATTTGACTGGGCTAGCAAACAAACATATATTGCACTTGGCAATATGTTAACTGCCGCAGCATTAATCGGAATTGATTCTTGTCCAATGGAAGGTTTCAATATGGATAAAGTAACAGAAGTGCTTGAACATGAAGGATTATTAGATAGTGAAAAATTTGGTGTATCGGTTATGGCAGCGTTCGGATACCGATCTGAAGAACCAGCCCGTGAAAAATCAAGACGAAGTCGAGAAGAAGTTGTTCAATGGATTAACTAATTATCTATTAGTTTATTGTAATACTTGTTTAAAAATATAAGAGTTAAAAATACAATATAGATAAGTATTTAGATGATTTATTAAATCGTTATTCAATTAACTTATTGTGTGGAATAAACAACATGAAAGAGCCTTTCTACAATAAAATGTAGTAAGGCTCTTATATTTTTTATTCAGTTTTAATACTGCTATATCGAATCTACCATTACTACAATCTAATCTAATTCCAAAGGCAGAAAAGCATATTCTCCGCTTCTAAGAACATCACATTTACGAACTGGAATAGGCTGTTTGAAAATTGGTCCGTCTAATACTGTAGTATGGAATTCTCCACCTTCCCCGCAAGGGTCAATACCGCGGGCTTCAAGCTCCTTCACGTACTCGTGGGTTAATGTTCGCCCTAAATCGTCCTCTCGCATGCCTAATGATAAATTAACAGTGACTATGATTGTAACGAATCCTAGGTTTAAAAATTCATCGACGGCTTCACGATGATCCATTTCCCATAAAGGCATGCCTAACTTTAAACCAGCATTCTTTGTAACTTTGTCATGCCAGCAGCCATGTTCAGGCATATCTAAGTCACCTGTTACTAAAACTTCTGCACCTTCATTTTTAGCTTTTTCTAAAAGGTTCATAAATACTTTTTCATAATCTGTCCAGCTTGCTGCTGCCGTATATACCGGTAAACCTAGAGAATTAGCTTGAGCACGTATGAGTTCAGGAGGCATTCCATGAGATCTGGAACGATTCCCTTCTTCCTCCATCATAACGATTAGTCCAACCGCTTCTCCAACCTGCATAGCTTTATATAAAGCTAAGACACTATCCTTTCCTCCGCTAAATGAAGCTATAAAACGATGCCCTTGAGCATTATTTTTCCAGACCATCAATTCTGTCATTCCTATCTTTCCCCTTTTATTCTACTAACTTTTTTACAAGCTCTTTCTCAGGATAACATAAAAACTCATTTGCATTTATTATTGCAAATGAGTTTTTGAAGTGACTTTCTTAAAATATATGGCTTACTTTAGTTATTTTGCTCAAGGCATTGGTAAACCGCCATCATCTCTCGTTTATTTAACTCTCGAATACGATTGAAAATAGGGATATTAGCAACAGCCTCCGTTCGTAAGTTTTCAGCCACAACATTGCTTACTTTGCCGGTTAGCCATGTTTGCACGTCTACGCCATCGACAATTTCCTTACGTCCTTCATCATTGATGCCACTTTCATAGCAACGAACACATGGTACTGATAATTTATAAACACCATCATGGAGATTATCTTCTGAAATGACTTTCTTCCCACTACAGAATGGACATTTATGATTTGCTTTAATTTTATTAATTTGTGTAACAATTTTTTTATAGCCAAATGCTTCATAAACATACGTTAATTTTTTGTATTTTCCATTCGTGAAATACTGATCAATAATGGATTCTCTCGTTTCGTCAATATGGGCGAAATCACAAATTGTAACTTGATTATTGCTGCTAATGGCTTCGATATTATCTTTTATTTTGTCCCAGAATGGTAAAACATTTTGTAGGACTATTTCATATCCAGCAAAGCTTGCGAGTTCTAATTCCAGCATTTTTAACGACACTTGTGTTTCTCTAGGAAGTAAGGAGACATCTTCTGTAAGTGTCATATCACCACCAACAATTGATTTTAGCTTTTCAAGCTCTGGTAAATTGCCAATCGTTTTTATAACCTGATCAATCGGTTGATGAATAAGCTCACGAATATCAGTGTCCTCAAATGTTAGTGGTTTCTTATGGTTTAACACCGCTCCTTGACAGATCGGACAGGCAATCATCTCTTTCGATGCTTTCATTTGCTCTTTAATAATGGATTTCGAAATCACCATATAACGTCCAAGGATCAAATTAAACCCTTCCCATTTTTTCGAAGACTTCGTTGCTTTATCATAAAATGATTTTTCCCAATAACCATAAAGGAATGTATGTCTTTCTTCTGCTGTCATGTCATTGTAGCTTTTACTAATATCTTGACCCAGTTCATTTTTAATCTCATCAAACAGGAATTCCAATTTCGGATATTGATAATAGTTTAATACTTCCATCACGTCAGGATGTAATAAGCCATCCCAAAATGGCACTGTTTTGTCTTGAATGACCAAATCAAAATCAAATTTTTCAATTTGCAGGCGGCCAGAACAGCTTGGGCAATGATTTTCCTGACTAAAGAAATCGAAGCTTCTTGTATCTTTATTCTTCGGATGTGACGCCACAATATGGTTGATGAGACCACCTATTTCATATAAAAAACTATACTGACTATACAAGTGTCTTTCTAGATCAATGGCGACGGCAGGAGCAATAGTTGCAGATTCGTATTCACCATAAATTAATCGGGCCATCGATGATAAGCTTTTTAAAATACCACCTTTGTAAATGTTTTCGGCATTTTTAAAATAGCTAATATGATTCTCTTCTAAGTAATGAATACCATTTTTAGAATTTAGAGTTGAAGATATATGCAATGGAGCTACACTATTTGGTTTGTTATGTTGACTAAAATAATCATCATGACTGACAACATCAAGATGTCGAACAGGTTCCGGCTGTCTTTTACCAAAATCGACGATGAAATCGGAGCTTTCCATCATATAGGCATTATGTTCAATCATCATGATAGAGACAGATTCATCTTGCAAAATATCCCTAACACTATCAATGAATTGGTTTAAAATATTTTGTGATAAACCTTTGGAAGGCTCATCAAAAATAAATAAAGTATGGGGGTTTCTTGCATTCGAAAACAGCTCAGACACTAAATGAACGCATTGAAATTCACCTGTTGATAAGGATTGTGTTTTTCTTTCTAACGTCAAATAACCAAGTCCCAGCTTAATTAATAAACTTAAGCGTTTATGAGCGATGTCTTCATTTGGAAGCTCATCGATAATGTCCTCAATGGAACGTTGGAAAATATCATCAATTTCGTCACTGTATTTCGTCATTTTCTTTTTAATATCAAGAAACGTAGCAACTGTTGATCGGCTAGTAATCGATTGGTTGCGGTCTTGTCCTACCATAACCAATTTATCTTTCGGATATCGTTTTTGGAAATCCTTAGCGATACACTCATTGACAAGGGTCGATTTCCCACAACCGGACTCACCAGTAACGGTTACGAGTCTATTTTTAGGAATCTGAATGTCAGCCATTTCAATATTACGGCAGTAAAGATCATGAAATTGATAATAGTCTGTAGGCATTACCTGATTTCGTTCCCAAAAGACTGGTTCTGGACGTGGTGATACTTCGACAATTTTACCGCCATATTTCCCACTGCCAGGTCCAAAGAACAGTTGCTCATCCGCTGTATCTAGCACTGTATCAGAATGATCAATAAGCCAAATTTGGTTTTTATAGCCCAATTGTTTAATCTGCTCTATAATTTTCAACAGCGTTTGATGATCAAGACCAACAGAAATTTCATCTATAATAATGACCGTATTTTCACTAGCTGCCATAAATTCTGCCAAGTACAGTCGTGTTAATTCCCCACCTGACAGAGTCCCCATAATTCGATTTAACGTTAAGTAACCAATATTCATTTGGATAATATTTGTGAGAATACGTTGTCTTTCTTCGCTAATCGCTAATTCCTCTGAAAGAGAATAAATCGCTTCAATACTCAAGTTGTTAATATCGGAAATACTATGTGCTTGATCCCATAATTCAAACTTATATTGCTCAACCTCTGGATTATAGCGCTTACCCTCACACTTTTTACATTCGACATTTTTAGTCGTACCACGCCCTTTACAAGCAGGACACCAGCCTAATGCATTATTAAAGGAAAAAACTTCTGGCGAAAGATCAAATTTATTTGCCAGCTTTTCACGAATCTCTTTAAAAACGCCGGTATGAGTACCAACCGTCGAACGTGGATTGGCAGAAATGGATGATTTCCCGAGAAAAAGGACTAAAGGCATTTCTTCCATCTTAATGGCACTAAAATTCGTTTCCATTATATACGGGAATAAATACTGATATTCAGCCTTTGGTAATAAAGAAACGAGACGCTTTTTTGATTCTTCACCAATTGCTTGGCAAAATGTAGTTTTACCAGATCCGGACAATCCAGCAATTCCTAATGATTGATCTTCCGGCAAGTCGACATTTAATCGGTTAATATTGTTAGCGATTAATTGATTTATTTTCATCGGATACTCTCCATTCAATCTAGTATTGTCATGTTAGCACAACTTCAGAAGTATTTGCTGTGTTTTTGAATCGACATGCCAATCAATTAAGCCTCGGCATAAATGTGTGTCAACTTCTTCTGAAAGAAGTTAAAAATGACGCTTCCCGTGTTCGGAAAAGCGTCGAATTGTTGAAGAATGGTTTATTTATAAAAGCGATTCATATGGATTATAGTTCTGCTAACACTTTTTCAAGCTGATTACCATTGTTAATCCAAGCATATTTAGCTCCCTCGATTGCTCCTTGACGAGCTTTCGTTGCTTCACTAAATCCAGATTGATCAAAATGTAGGTTAGTAGTACCATCTTCACCTTGTGTCAACGTCCACGTAACCGTAGTGATTTCTCCGGCACTCGCCCAAGTGTAAGATAATGTATGAGGTTCATCCACTATAAGCACTTCACAATTGACAATTCCATCCCACCATTCGTTTGGCTCAGCTCGGAATTGAAATTTATGCCCGACGATTGGTTTAAAATCATTTTTCCATATCCATTTTTCAAGAGTGTCTGAATCCGTTAATGCGTTCCAAACTTTCTCGATTGTACTTGTAAATTGGTAATCTAAAGATACATCTGCTTTCATTTTTTTTCCTCCAATAGTAGATTTAATTTAGCCATTCTTTCTTTCCAAAATTCTTCGTAATAAGATACCCAATCTTGAATTTCCTTCAACGGATTGGCATTCAACCGATATCTCGTTTCTCTACCAACCCTTCGAGCAATTACAAGATCAGCATCTTTAAGGATAGCCAGATGCTTAGAAACTGCTGTACGCCCCATTTGAAAATGAGCCGTTAATTCGTGAAGAGGTAATTCTTCTGCATCAGCCAACAAGCGTATTAATTGACGTCTTGTTGGGTCAGCAATCGCAGCATAAACATCACGCTCTAGATTTTTCTCGCTCAAAATCCCCTCTCCCTTATGAATAGGACACTAAATGGTATCTTAATTATACGACACCATTTAGTGTCCAGTCAAATATTATTATTGACATCTGGCATTCGTTTTATTCTTTTCCACAACAATAAAAAAAGAGTGTCAAATACCTTTACAATTTGACACTCTTTTGACTGATATTTTTTTAACTAGACGGCGTTGTTTAAGTCCAAATATATACTATGATCTTCCTTTAGGAATGGTAGCTAAAAATTGAACACCATTTTCGGTATTATTCATTAAATAGGTAATAGACAGTGATTCAAATATTTGCTTTACAATATAAAGACCTAGTCCGCTCCCACCAGTATTCCGATTTCTCGATTTTTCGATTCTATAAAATGGCTCAAATAATTGTTGTATGTCCTCTTCTTTGATTGTGACACCTGTATTCATCACTTGTATTTGAATCTGATTTTCTTTTTGGAGATTGGTTACGTCTATACTTACTGTTTCTCCGTGCGGTGAATACGTAATCGCATTATGAATGATGTTTTTGAAAGCTTTTTCTAATAAATCACGATCTGTGTGTACATTCATGTTAGGAGAAATTTGTTTAATAATCTGAATGTCTTTTTCAGAAGCAAAATAACCGAGATCTTTCGTTATTGAATCTAATAATTCTAAAAGGTTGACTTCCTCCAATTGCAATTTAAAGGTATCTTGTTCTAGTTTAGACATGCTTAGAATCTCTCGAACTAATTGTTCCATTCCTTCGATAATTTTGTGGTTTTTTTCTAAGTAGAGGTCACGATTTTGATAAGGGCCGATATGATAAATCATCCCTTCTAAATATCCTTTCATAACAGTGAGCGGAGTTTTTAACTCATGTGCAACTGTTGCGAAAAATTCTCGGCGTTTTGTTTCGATTTTTCGCTCTCTTTCAATATCATCTTTTAATTGCTCATTTGCTTTTTGTAAATCGAGCATAGTTCGTTGCAAGTTATTCGACATCTCATTCAAGCTATTGGATAGTTCCTCTAATTCATCATTTGAACGAACTACGATGTTTTCGGAAAAGTCCAAGTTGGCCATCTTTTGCGCACCTTCATTCATATAGATGAGCGGTTTTGTAATGAACCTTGAATATAAAAAGGCACTTCCTAACCCGATACATATTACAATGATACTTATATATGGGAGAAAACGGACTAAGACCTGTGTCGCTTCATCAATAGGTTGTAACGTCGCAAATACAGTAACCATTAAATTATCTTCATTTAGGAATTGAATGGGCAAAGTAATATTAAATGCATTATTAAGGTTTTCTGAATTTTGTAAGGGCGCTGTTTTTGCAGAAAGTATTGGTCGTTGGGTATCCCCCTGAATAAAAAATGAAGGCGAATATATAATAGTTCCTTCTTTAGTTTGTAAGTAAATGATGGCATTGTTTTCTTTTGTATACTCATCCAAAAGTGGAATCGCATTTTGGATTGTTAAATTTTTAGAGTCATCAATTATTTCCTCAATTCCAGATTGGAGTTGATTCGTTTTATATTGTTCATAAAATGTTGGAAGGAAGAAGTATAACGTTAAATAAATCAAGACTGCAAAAGATAATAATATGAGCGAAGTGATCATAAAGAGCTTATACGTTATTCGTTTCATCTTCATGATGTTTACAATCCTATTCATCGATTTTGTATCCAATACCCTTTACTGTTTTTATATAAGGTATATTTAATTTTTTTCTTAAATTTTTTATATGTGTATCGATCATCCTTGTTTCTCCTGCATATTCATAGCCCCAAATTTTTTCTACAATAATTTCTCGAGTAAGTACCTTTTTTTCATTATGAAGTAGTAGTTGTAAAATTTCGAACTCTTTAGTTGTTAACGGTATTTCAACTTTATTTACATAAGCCTTATATCCGTCACAATCGACATTCAGTTCATTAAAATTTAAATGATTATCGCTATTTTGATTACAACTTCTTCTTAGAACCGCTTGTACTCGTCTTATTAACACATGAAATGAAAAGGGTTTTGTTATATAATCATCAATCCCTATATCAAAGCCTTTCATTTGATCTTGTTCTTCTTCTAAAGCCGTCAACATAATAATGGGTATGTTTGACTGACTACGGATCATTTTGGCAACTTCAAATCCATTAAGGTTTGGCATCATGACATCCAGAAGAATTAAATCAAAGGGTTGTGTATTAAATCGTTTCATTCCCTCTAGTCCATCTGAAGCAACCTCTATTGTATAGTTTTGTGTCATCAAAAACTGTTTAATTAATTCTTGAATTTCTAAATCGTCTTCTACTACAAGAATTTGATAGTTCATCGATATATCCCCCTCGAAGCCCATTATAACCTTTCAATCTGTAGTTTATGTGAAGATACTTCATTTTCGCTTAGTAACCTCTACGATCCTCTCATCCATACAACAAATATTCGGAATCGATAATTGCTGCCGACGCTATTATTTATCTTTTCTCTAAGCTCTGTTAATGTTTAATGTTGTTTTTAACTAAAATTAAAAAAGCTCTCAAATTAAAGATAGAGCTTCTTAATCATTAGTAATTATTATCGAATAGACCTTAAGTGGTTCAATATCAAATTCATTTTCAATAACCTCTTTCTCTTCTTTCTCTCCTATTGGAAATCCATCGTGATAGGGAAATTGTAAAAAGTCGTTTAGGATTGGCTCTATGTTTTCGATTACCTTATGGTTACAACCAAAAGGTAATTTTGTGTGTAAATCTGATATGAGATTGAAGTGAAGTCTTGCAGATTGCCAATCAAACCAAACATAAAAAATCATATTATGGTCACTGGTGTTAACTATCTGTTCTTTTCTATTGTTTTGAACTTGATGAAAGAATGTTATCAAATCTTCAGTAGTAAATTTGCTCACCAATTCTTGCCCCATAGAAATAGACCAATTATCTAGTAATGTTTCATCGTCTAAGTCATCAACAGAATTGCCGATAAATAACTCATCTTGTATTATTTCATCTAATTCTTTTAGAAACGCTTCTTTATTCATATTTACCTCCTATAAGTTATTCCATTAAATAGCCCGAATGTTGAACATTAAGATAGTGATTACCCCTTTTCACAAGATACTTTTATGATCTCGGAAGATGAGAAAAATCCCTTTTTATTTGTTTAAATGTCTCATTCATCCTTCCAACTACGTAAAAGTTCTTCAAAAAAGAGTTGCGGCGCAGAGGACTGATCATCTTGTAGATAGCTTTTTGCCACAGCCATAATATTTAATTTCGGAACAATAAATATATATTGTCCGTATAAGCCATTCGCATAGTAATATTCAATTTTGGTGTTACTATTAGTCATTTCACAAGTCCATAGCTGATAACCATAACCATATCCAGCTGTTCTGTCTTCTTCTGCGTCAAATTGTTTATATGGTTTTTTTGCTTCGTGGATCCAGGTAGATGAAACCACTTGATTTGATTTAAAATTCCCTTCGTTAAGTAATAAAAATCCAAATTTCACCATATCCTCTAAATTTAATGAAATACTAAAGCCACCCTCGTGAATTCCTTGCGGGTCCTTTACCCATATGTATTTTTTTATCCCTAATGGATGGAATAGAAATTCTTCAGCAAATGAGGCGGTAGTACCTCCTGAAACTTTTTGGATGATCGCACTTAGTAAATGAGAGTTCCCACTATTATATTCAAAAGTCGAACCTGGTCTATGTATAACTGGTTGTTCTAGTATGAATTTAACCCAGTTTTTTGAACTTTGGAATTTTCCTACTTGTAACCCTGAAGTCATAGTCAGCAAATGAAATAATGTGATTTCCTCCTTCATGGGGTCATTGAACTCTAATATTTCCGGAAAGTAGTTATAAATAGGTTCATGAATGTTTTTTATTAGCCCTTTATCGACCATAATTCCAATTAATATAGACACAATACTCTTTGTAATGGAATAAACCTTTGTCGGATTTTTTACGACTTTTTTATTCTTTAAATATTCAAAGATCCGTGTATTTCCTTTATAAATGACAAAACCTTCAATTTTAATCTTCTTCACTTTCTTCTCTAACTCATTAAAAGATATTTCACTCATACATATAATCCCTCCTCCACTAAATTGCGTCATTAGTTTATAATTTAACCTAAATTTTAACATAAATTCATTAATTTCACCAAAGGTGTTATTCAATTAAATGGCCCCATTGTTGAACTAAGCTGCACCGTTAGTTCAATAAAGAAAAAAAGAGCTGCATATGCAACTCAATGATCTTCAAGAAACGCGTCATTTATTTTAACAAAGGAACCTATAAATTAGCATTCATAAGCCATTCTTAGAAATTCATATGTGCTACCATTTGTATCTTGCATAAATGTATCAATATCTTTAAACCCAACTTTTCTATATACTTTTATCGCTCTTCGATTAAAAGTTGCCACTGATAATGTAATTTTATCTGGTGTAAATCTTGATTGGACAAAATCAATACCTGCATTTAGAAATTCTAACCCTCTACCATCGCCAATCAAATCTGGCCTCATTCCTAAACCTATATCATAAATATTAGCAGCTACTTTGTTAACACTGAAGAAACCAATAATTTCATCTTCTTTCAAAACTGCAAACATTGAGTTACCTCTTGTTTCTGGGTCTAAAAATTCAGCTAAATCTTCTTCATCAGCTTCTATATTATAAAAAGAATATTCTCCATCATAGTGCCAATTATGTGCAATATCCTCAGCTTGTTCCTGAGTCATCATCTCAAATATTCTCATTTTCAGCAATGTTGATCTTCAATAATCTGGCCTTTAGTGAAACAGCTTATTGTCACTCTTCATTTCCTTAATCGATTTTCAAATTCACATATTCTTTTAGTTTTCACTAAAAAATACTATTTTAGATTACTATTCAAAATCCACAATAACATTTCTCATCGAACCTTTTTTATAAACGTATCGACTTTATTTCTAAACTACACTTGAATAAAAGCTTATGGGTTCAACTTCTCTATATAAACTCCTCAATATCTTCATACAGAATCCAGATTGGTCATGTACATTAATTGTTAGAAAGAAAATTGATTTTAACGTCATTTATAGAGTGTTCAGAATCAATATTTATCTGACTATATAGCAGTTATCTTTCAACTTATTAAGTTAAGGAGCAGTTATTATGTATAAAATCAATCTACGTCCATGGTTATTTTTGGTCGTATTTATGTTGTTAATGTGTTCGTGTTTGACATACGTATCCCTAAAAGCATTGGGCGCAGAGGAAATCTTCTTTAAGTGTATGAAGTCACTTGTTAAGATGACATTTATTAAAATCTATTATTTTTCAATATGAGCAATAATAAGAATCCATCTTGAAATAAGATGGATTCTTATTTTGCCGTTTAAGTTTTAACACGCCCCTTTATTCTTTTCACTTGCCTACCATTAATTTTGAGCTTCCTACAAATCTTTCTTACATGTAATAACTTCATCAATAGAAAAAATCCTCACTGAATTTTCTTGAGAATTTTTTAAGACACAAAGTTCCCCTTAGAATAAACATGCTTGTTTATCCTAAGGGGAATATATCTTTTTCATAACTATTAGTTTATTGCTGCCTGAAGATATATCTTCTGATTGGCTTCAGTATCTTTCAGAATTGTATTTACATACATTAAAGAAACTCAATATGGAGATGTAGAACCCGATGTAGAACCTTGCATCATGTCTTCTTCTGGATTAGATGAATATGGATCCCACTGTTCTGGTGTTTGTTCACCTGGTTTTGTTGTGAACTCCTCCCACTGTTCTGGTGTCATTTCTCCTCTTGGATTTGGAGATTCCAACTGACGCTGATCAGGTGTAACTTCTTCTGAATATGTGTTATTATTTTGGTCCATATTGTTTTCACTTTGATCCAGGTTTCCACCTAAATTCATCAAATTCGCAAATAAACCTATTGCTATTCCGATAGATAGTAAACCAATGGATGCTGCTATTTTCGTCCACATTTTCTCCACTCCAATTTTATATTTGACTTCTATTCCAACTACATTTTTACAAACTAGTCCTTTTTCAGATTCTTACAAACCAAATTTCGTTTTTCAAGATACACTACCTTATCAGATTGTTTAGCAACTTCCTGGGAATGAGTGACAACGATAATACATTTATTTTCTTTATGAGCTAGCTCTTTAAACAAATTGACAATTTCATCCGAAGTATTCTCGTCTAGATTACCGGTCGGTTCATCCGCAATTAATAAATCTACCTCACAAGACAATGCACGGGCAATGGCTACACGCTGTTGTTGACCGCCACTAAGCTGTAAAACCTTTCTTTTAGCTTCGATTTCCGACAAGCCAACCATTTCTAATAACTCAAGCGCTCTTCTCTTTTTATCACTTATGTTAACTCCTGTAATTTCCATTGCCGTCACGACATTTTGCAGAGCCGTCATATACGTAATGAGATTATATGATTGGAAGATGATCGAAACATATTTATTTCGATATTTATCTAAACCAATTTTCCGTATATCTTTTCCTTTGTAAAGTACATGTCCTTCTTTTGGGTTATCTAATCCACTTGCTAAACTAAGTGCGGTTGTTTTTCCTGAACCTGACGGACCTAAAATGCTATAGAAACATCCTGTTTCAAAGGTGAAATTTACATTCTCTAATAAAGTATTCTTCTTATTATTACTTTGATAATAGTAATATAGATTTTTAAATTGTAATATAGTGTCCATGTGACTCCTCCTACTCATCTTTTAATAGTATTTCTTTTGGATTTAAACGAAGAATTGACAACGCTGGAAGAAGTGTTGATAAAATCGCAATTAATAGCCCTAACCCACCTAAATTCAACACATCTTGTGATGATATACTGACATCAATATTGTCGATCGGTTCAACATCCTTATCTTGTTTATTTATACTTCCAAACGAGAATCCTAAAGTATTTGATTCTTGTTGTTGATCTTCGGCAGCAATCACTTCTTGCTGTAATAAACTGTCGCCCATTTTTTGAGACACTGTTTTACCTGTAATGATAGAAAGACCAAATGCTAGTACAGCTATACATAGTACTTCTACTAACAGCTGTCCTATTAATTTTCTCTTTTTTTCACCGATTGCCAATAGAATACCTAATTCCTTGCGTCGCTCTTTTATGGTCAACATAATAATAAGACCTAATATAATGGATCCTGCGATGGATACTAAATAAACAATCATTTTGGAAGTAGCGGCAATATTCTCGATAGGGCCTACCATTTTTTGATATAAAGCATCATGCGCATCTAGCTTAAATAAATCAAAATCAATAGTTGTTTTCTTTGCCTCTGCTTTAAAATCCTGAATATTCTCTGGATCTTTTAAGTAGTAAATTGCTTCGTTAATAGATACACCCTTTTTATCACTTTCTTCAGACATTTCTTTCGTCGCGTCATAAGTAGTGTATACTTTGTTAGATGGGTGCATCATAGCTGGTAAATTTTCCTCGAAGTCAGTTATCCCGGAATTTTTGTATATCCCTATTATTTCCAACTCAACCTCTGATGTTTCATCAGCTGATTTAATCTTTAACTTATCACCAACTTGAAGCTCATTTTCTTCGGCTAACCGTTTTTCAATCAGAGCTACTTTCTTATTCGCATCCTCTGATTCAATTGAACGACCGTCAATAATTTCATTCGTTCCATCTGTAAATTCTTGCAATAAATCGGAACTTTTTACGCCTTGGATAAATGTATTAGGCATTTTCATATTTTCAGAGTGACTACCACCTACTGTTCCAACTACCCCTTCATCATCCGTTTCACTATTAATAGGTGCAAAATCACCTGCTACAAGCATGTCACTTTTAAGATAGTTGTAGTCTATTACATAGGGTGACTTCGCTAACTGGTCCGCTTCATCAGCGAAAAGCTCAGGGTGTTGTATTTTTCCATTTGGATTCTCTTGTCGCTGTTTCGCCACATTTTCCATAAGCTTCTCTTCGTCCATTCTAAGACTCACGTCAACACCTAATGTTTGTCTAGCGTGATCATTCGCCTTTTGTGAAACATTTTGAATAGCGAAACCCGCTAATACTAAATTGGAAACTACTAAAAATACAGTAAATAATATTAGCGATTTTCCTTTCCTTGCTTTAACACTTAAAAATGCTCGTTTGATAAAATTCATTTTCCTTACCTCCTTGATAGCTATACTATAAATGGGTAACCTGTAGTTTATATGGAGATACTGCGGAGTTTATCTAGAGATTTAAATATTAAATGAACAAAAAATAAGCTTGTTTCTCAAAATGCGAGAAGCAAGCTTATTATATTTGTAATATTTTCTTTTTTATCTCTTCAATAATTAATATGCTTGCGCAAACCAAACTGTATGCTTTGCTTCATTATCACAGCAAATACAAGTAGTCTTCGTAGTTGGTGGGTTAAACGGAATGTTACGTGAAGTATATTTTGTCTCTTCTTTCACTTTTTCCTCGCATGTATCATCTCCACACCATCCAGCAAGAATCCAGCCTGGTATCGATCCGTTTTCCTTGGACGTGTTAATATGCTGCTGTAATTCCTGCAGTGTATCGATCGTTGTATGAGCGTTCTCATCACGGAATGTGCGTGCTTTTTCAAATAAACGCGTTTGCATCGTTGTTAGTTCTACCTCAATGGCTGCGATAATGTCATTCAGGTCAATGGAATGCTTCTCATCTTCATCTCGTGCTTTTAACAATGCCTGGTTTTTCTCTAAATCACGAGGTCCTAGTTCAATACGAATCGGTACACCTTTTAATTCCCATTCGTTAAATTTGAATCCAGGTGATTGGTCCGAATCATCTAATCGAACTCGAATTCCCTTCTTCTTAAGGGCTGCGAAGATGTCATCTAGTTTCTCCATAATTTCAGGGTTCTTTTTCCATGGACCTACAGGTATTAAGACAACTTGGGTTGGTGCAATTCGTGGCGGTAAAATAAGACCCTGTTCATCACCATGAACCATAATGACAGAACCGATTAAGCGTGTGGATGTCCCCCAAGATGTCGTGTGTACATGTTCATGCTGATTAGCTTTGTTTAAATACTTAATATCAAAGGCTTCAGCGAATTTTGTCCCTAAATAGTGAGAGGTACCGGCTTGTACTGCCTTGCCATTTTTCATCATTGCTTCGATTGAAAATGTATCAACCGCTCCTGCAAAACGTTCTGAAGGTGTTTTTTGTCCATCATAGACAGGGATTGCAAGTAAATCCTCGACTACCTCTTTATAGATCGTTAACATTTGCATTGTTTCTTTACGTGCGTCTTCTTCATCAACATGCGCTGTATGGCCCTCTTGCCACAAAAATTCAGATGTTCGAATGAACGGAAGTGTTTTCTTTTCCCAACGAAAAACATTTGCCCATTGATTAATGAGGACCGGTAAATCACGATAACTTTTGATCCAATTTGAATATAAGTGTCCTATCATCGTTTCGGATGTTGGACGAAGTGCTAAACGTTCTTCTAATTTCTCGCCTGCTGCCTCTGTTACCCAAGGAAGCTCTGGTGAGAAGCCTTCGATATGATCTTTTTCTTTTTGGAAAAAGGATTCAGGGATTAGCATCGGGAAATAAGCATTTCGATGGCCTGTTTCTTTAAAACGGCGGTCCATTTCTTCCTGAATATGTTCCCAAATCTCATAGCCGTCTGGTTTAAATGCGATACAGCCTCGGACCGGTGTATAATCCATTAAGTCTGCCTTTTGAATTGTCTCAATGTACCATTTTGAAAAATCATTTTGTTGTGTCGTCATGTTCTTTCCTCCATTTCGATAAGCTATTTGTCACCTATAGAATAAAAACAAAAAAGCACAAAGCTGTCCTTAAAATAAGGACGTCTTTGTGCCGATTTAACGTGGTACCACCTTGAATTTAGTTTTAAGAACATCTTAAAACCCTCAAACGTTTTGTAACGAAAACGACTCGGTTATGTTTGCATAACATCTCCGTGGTAGGGTTCAGATGGAAGCGGTGATATAGCTCTCAACATTTGCTATATTTTCTGTTTCACAATTCCACCTTACTTGGCCACATCATCAATTTATATTGTATATAACTTTAGCAAAACAGTTAAATAATTTCAAATATTAATAATTATTTTTCGGGAAATATCTGAAAATTGACATTACTCCAGGTGCAAAATATCACTTTTAATAACAAAGGATTTTTCACCAGTTGATTGTTTATAAAGACTTATTATAAGTATTTACTCTCAACTATCAACTGCGTAAAGTCATCTACCGATAATGGCTTACTGAAATAATACCCTTGTACGTACTCGCAGCCATGTTCACGAAGCACTTTTAATTCTGCTTCTTCCTCGACGCCTTCAGCTACTACTTGAAGATTTAGAGCATGTGCTAGAGAGATCATAGCTGAAATCATGGCAATGCCTGATTTTTCAGGTAAAATATCACGGACGAATGCACGATCTATTTTTAAAACATCTACGGGAAATGATTTTAAGTAATTGAGCGATGAATAACCTGTTCCGAAATCATCTAAAGAAATCGTAATACCAAGAGCTCTTAATTGGTTAATGGTATTGAGCAAGTCTTCGGTATAATCCAACATACTCATTTCAGTAATTTCAATTTCTAATAGATGTGGTTCTATTTTAGTTTCTGTTATAATTTCGCGTACCATTTCGACAAAGCCTGTCGTACTAATATGAATCGGAGAAATGTTTACGGCAACACGTAAGTTTAAATTATGTACCTCGTTCCAAGCGCGTGCCTGGGCGGATGCTTTTCTTAACACCCATACCCCTATATCATTTATAAGCCCACATTCCTCAGCAAATGGAATAAAGTGATCCGGAGGTATATGACCAAGTACAGGATCATGCCAACGAAGTAAAGCCTCCATGCCAATCATTGTATTCGTCTTTAAATTAATCTTTGGTTGATAATGTAATTCTAAAATATCCTTTTTTAACGCTTGATGTAATTTTGTTTCAAGTAGTAGCCATTTATCATTGATTTCATCCATAGTAGGTCGATATAAGCGATATTGATTACCACGGGAAGATTTCGCAGCATACATAGCGATATCTGCATTTTTCAATAATTCCTCCGCAGAGTTTGCATGATCTGGAAAAATACTAATTCCAACACTAATACTTGCGTAAAATTCATACGTATTCACAATAAAACTCTCATTAAAGACGCTAATTATTTCCTCAGCCTTCTCCTCAATACGGTCAACATCGTTTAGTATAATTACAAATTCATCACTATTGTGGCGGTAGATAGAATTCGATGTGTAATCAATGTTTCGTAGGCGATTCGCCATTTCCACTAAGAATAGATCCCCGATGATATGACCAAGTCCATCGTTAATGTTTTTAAAACGATTTACATCAATAAAAAATAACGCAAACTTCTCACCTGTACGTCGAGATTGATGGAATTCGTTTTCTAAACGTTGCTCTAACTTACGACGATTTGGTAGCCCTGTTAATTCATCGTGATAGGCAATATGAGTAATCTTTTTTATATCTTTCTGTGCAGTTATGTCGACTCGAATAGCAATATATTGATATGGTTTACCATTGTCATCAAGAAAAGGAAAAATCGTCGTCTTCACCCAGTACAGACTACCGTCCTTTGCGCGATTACATACCTCGCCATTCCACATGTCACCCTTACCTATCGTTTTCCACATCTCTCTAAAGAAAGATCGTGGATGGTAACCTGAATTCAGTAAACGGTGATCTTGCCCTAATAACTCTTCACGTGTATATTTAGAAATTTTGCAAAAATGATCATTAACAAACGTAATTTTCCCAGTTCGGTCTGTAATTGCTACGATGATTGAACTATTCATTGCTGAAAAAATATCTTGTAATTCTTTCAGACTATAGTTAACTTGATTAATACTACTAGGCGTGATATTCATCATTTACATTCTCCGTTCATTAGAAGGGTTTGGTACTTTTGCTTTATAAAAAGCGGGGTATAAAGTTATGGGATATCGCCCTTTATTATGTAATTACATTATAGTATTAGAAAAGCAGTTAATTCAACCCAAATATTAAAGCGGTTAAATCTATATTTAAATGATTTTTTTAGAACGGACTCGAAAACAAGGTCTTTTAACTCGTTTAATACACTTGTTTTGGAATATATTAAGTACTTTAGTCTATTTGTATGTTATGTTTAGCCTATTTATCTTTCAACCGAATAATTGTTACTTTTAGATACTTGAATAATTACTTCATTTATGATAAATATCTAAAATACCTTACTGTCATAACGAGGCAGTAAGGTATTTTATAAGCTAAGAGACTTCATATTCTATTGGACCTCCCAATGTTTTGGCTCGTTCATTGTAGGCATCAAGTTGCTCCTGAGATAAGTTCAACATATAATAGTGAAAATTGATGGGCTCCAAACCGTGTTTTTCACATACTTGTCGATAAAAATCATAGCCTTCGCGATATTTTGTCATCCTAATAACTTCCTTCCATTTGTGCAACTTCATAATAATAGTCTAATTGTTCTTGTGATAATTGATTTACATAATAATAGAAATTGATGTGTTCTAAATCAAATTGTTCACACTTCTTTCAAGCAATTTCGCCTTAGTGTAATTGATTCTGGATTTTGAATTGTGATCGCACAATTCATTCCTTTGAAAATCCGTGACATCACATCTTCAAAGGTGAATGTCTTCTACTGAATGAAGTTAAAATTTCGTATCCAATTTTATAATGAGACATTCGCATTATCCTCCACTTGTTATATAACAGATTAATTATTTTTTTAATAAAATATAACAGTTTCTTTACTATGTCAATGAATTATCTGATATTTCTTTCAAATAGTTGAAAGCCCAGTCCATTAAAGTTAGTATGGCTGGGCTTTTCATAAAATATTCACGTCGGCGTCCGTTATAATCACATCCTTTAATCTTAAACCTTTTAAATACCTAGTTGTTTTGCTTGCATATTATAAGCTGAAAGTTGCTGCTGTGATAACTGTAGCACATAATAGCGGAAAGAAATTGGCTCTAAACCATAACGCTCACACATCTCACAATAAAACTCATAACCATCACGATACTTTGACATTTGAATTCCTCCTAAAATTAAACTGTCTTATAACAGTTGTTATTATTTTTTATTAATATATAACAGATACTTCGTTTCGTCAAGCTTTACAATTTAAAAATATCCTTGAAGTATTACTTTAATGAAATAACAAAAGCCATTGTTTTGAAAAAGATTGATCAAAACAATGGCTCCCTTTATTTCAAATATAATACTTCAGGAAAGTACCTCTACCTTTACTTTTAGTTTTATATCTACAGGAGGCTCTTCCTCTGTTACACGGTAAGTTATGACATAAGCTCCTTTTGGAAATCCTTTAAATAACTTTTCAAAACTTTCGTTGCCGTTTAAAATACCATTTGCAATTATTGCTTCTTTATCTACATTTTGAATTTTGTAGTAAAACCTTTTTGTTCCAGTATTGGTTGCGGATATTTTAAATGGAAAATCCCACTCATAAGTAAAATATGATTTACTTTCACCAAGCGGAGACGCTACTTCTTCATTAATTACAATAGCGCGAGAACTTCCTGTTGATATATCGTCAGTTTCCTTATTAGTGATATCTACGACAACAGGTTCATCTTCTTTCTCCTTATGTGTTGTGCTATCCGAGACAACAGGTTCATTTTTTACAGCCTCTGAAGTTGCATTTTTAGAGGGTACTTCTGTTTTAGATGAAAATGTATTACACCCTGTTAAGAGTATAATAGAAGTACATAGAATAACTAACTTATAAATTCTCATAACTTCTCCTAACTAAAAATAGTAAATAATGATAATTATACCATAAAACGAAAAAAAGAAGTAAAGGCTCTTTGTCCTTTCCTTCTTTTCTATGTCGCTATATCTCGAGCGTCAGCAACAACACGATGCAGGTCAGTTAGCCTGCCTTATTAGTGATAAAGCGATTACACTATGAATATTGCATTGTTAGCTCAATATGAAATGCTTATGTAGTTAATAGTTGTAATAACAACTTTCTGGTTTGTTCAAAGATTTTATATTCCTGAAAGAAATCTTTATAGGCTTCAATTGTGTCTTCAAAAAAACGATATTGTTTATAGTAATCAAAGAAAGATTTATGTAACATCTCAATTTGATTTTCTGGGATGTTAGTTATGTTGTCTGCTAAAACATAGCTTAAAGTTCCAGCTATATTCATACAATAATCATTAAAATCAAACTTTAGTTCATTTTCTTCATCTGATAAAGTTAATAATTCTGCACGAAAATCTTGTTTTATTTTTTCCATATCTCTAGATGGAAATGGCTTTTCTAATTCGCTTTTAATTTCAGTAAGTTGTTTTAAAATACTTCCCATTTTTTTCTCCCTTTTTAAGTATGGTATTTATCATGTTTTTACCTTTAACCAACCAGCCTGCACAAATAGTTCATTAAAACATTTAGTCTCATTGTATTATACTAAATGCTCATCTAAAGTTTTTAAAATTTTTGTTTTTTAATTCCAAAAAGCATACGGTGAGTCTGATTTTTCAAAAAAACACATTAAAAAAGCCCGATTTCTCAATATTTATATCGAGAAATTGGACCATTCACCATAAATTTTTCAATAAACGGAAGATCATTTTAGGGATAAATATTAAAATGTTCCAGATTATTTCTAAAGCGATTGAATTTTTAATCGCTCTTATTAATTCTTTAATATAATATCGAGCTTCGCTTTTTTTCATTCTTTGTATTAATTCTTTAATATAATTTCGAGGTTTGCTTTTTTTCATTCTTTGTATTTAGTCTCCGGGAAGTACATTAGTGCTCAACTTTTATGAATGCTTTGATTTCTTTTATTTGTTCAATATGTCGTTGTTCATGAATAGAAATTAGTTCTATCCATTGATCGAGAGGTAGATCGCCAAGAAAAGGATGTTTATAGGATTTTTCTGTTAATAAAGATGGATCGTCAATTGTATCGAGGAATGTTGTGAATTTTCCTCTCGATTCGTCAAGTAACTCAATAATTTGCTGAACTGTAAATAAGTCTTCAGCTGGAACAACAAATTCCGGTGCTGGGACTTTCTTTGTTCTATCTGCGATAATAAGAATATTTTTACGTTCCGCTTGCTTACTATCTTCTTGTTTTAATGCCCACGCAATCAGTCTTATAAAAGATGCCTCTGTTAAAGTTAAGTGATGGCAAACTTGGGCTATACTCCAACTGTTTGCATCAGGCTTAGCATTGAATTGAGTATCACTTAATAATTTGATCTCCTCTACTAAATTGTTTCTTGTTTCACATAGTTGGTCATTAATTAATTGACTCATAAGCTACTCCCCTTATCAAACGATTTTTGATTCCTATTCTGTATATGTTCCATACCATGTAAAATATTCTATAGATGAAGTGATTTCCCTTTATATTTTGAAAATTATCTTGCTCGAACAATATTGAATGGATTGTTTTCGAGTACATGTTGCAGCTCTTCATTTTCAATATGTGTATAGATTTGTGTTGTTGCCACACTTGAGTGACCCAATATGTGCTGAAGACTTCGAATATCCGCTCCTGATTTATACATCATTGTTGCAGATGTATGTCGTAGCTTATGTGGCGTCAGTCGTTCTTTTTGGAGTCCAGATTGTTGATTAATCCGTTTAACGATTTTTGCCACGGTTTGACGAGTAAATCGTGTTCCTTTTTGTGAGATGAATAGGGGCTCCTCTCCCTCACCTTTATATGTTGTCTTGCCGCTATTTTCATAGTCTGTAAGTGCCTGTACACAGCTATCATTCAAATAAACAGTCCGCTCTTTATTCCCTTTCCCAACAACTGTTAAGTAGCGCCCTTGTATGGATGACTTATTTAGCTGGCAAAGCTCTGTTACACGAATCCCTAAATTTAAGAAAAACATCATCATACAGTAGTTTCTCGGTGAAGCACGATTTGGCTGGATCCCATCGATAAATTGCGTCGCTTCCTCGATATTCATATAGATAGGTCTTTTCCGTCCGATTTTTGGAGTTTCTAATTCATCTGCCGGATTTTCCTCTATAAGACGACGTTTTCCTTTTAAGTATTTAAAAAATGACTTCAACGTTGCTACTTTACGCGCTCTTGCTGATGCAGAATTTCCACGCTGTACCTCGCAATACTCCATAAACAAATATAAATCTTCTAATGTCATCTCACGAATTTCTTCTATTGAAATAGTAGAAATATCTATTCTCGTTAAATTTGATAGTTCATGATCATTTTGAATGGCTATGTAAAAACGGAAGAATAATGTCAAATCATATTCGTATTCTTTTCTAGTACGTTGAGACTTCCCTTTAATCGTCGTTAAATAAACTAGGAAATCTCTCATTATTTTTGGTAGCTTAGGCTTTTCCATAAAATCACCTCTATTTGCTCTATTTTACCACGAAAAAACGTTCCCAAATATAAATTTGGGAACTTTATGGTGAAAAAAATGATATTTTTTAATAAACGAAACATACGTTCTCTATTTAAGTAGTAAAAAAGATGATTCCCTTTTAGAAAGAAAATCACCTATTTTTAAAAGTTTTCATTTTTTAGGCATAAACCGAGAAAAAAATGAATATTTAAATCTAGTGGACTAAATGAACTATGCACCGTGAGACGATTCGAAAAATGAAAAGATGGGTAACTATACATGTCGATTCTTCTCACAACGCGCGTGGAATTATTTGGAATTTGCCGATTTTGGGCGCATTTTTTACCTGTAAGGCAACGAAGCGGCCATTAAGCCAGGACAAAATCTGTTTACGAAATAAAGATGCTATACGTCCCATCTACTTGTTTGGCTAAAGACCAATTAGTTGATAGCATACGTTGAAGTTTCTCGATTGTTTCCTCATTACAAGTTAAATGTTGGATGCCTGCTTCTAATAATTGATAATCCTTACCTTCTTCTAATTGGAAGTGAAGATATAGTAGACGTTGAATGCCTGGCAAAGTTACATATTTAATACGGTAGTTACCATGCAAAGCGTCCAAAAATAATTGTTCCCCTTCTTGAAAAAGTGCCATTGTTTCGGAAAATTCATAGTTTGGTACTTTTTCCTGCCAAACTGATAAATCCCCTGTTTGCAATGTGCGCACAATCTCCTCATTAGTAAAATCTAATTTCGAAAGCTTGTCTAGCTCATAAGCTTGCATTAAATTAATGGTTGTCATTTTTATATCTCCTTTAATATGTATTCATTTTTAGTGTAACACGTTTTCTCTACTACTTAAATTCGGAGGGCGATCCATATGATGAAGTTTTACGAATCTGGTTTGTTTTTTGATGAAATGTTAGATGGCAATCAACCGAAGCCTCATTATCGGTCTTTCCACCATAAGCTCAATGCATTCACAAAGGACCAATTAGAGGAAAAATATCAGCAAGCACAATCTAGTTTCCTTAAACAAGGCATTACATTTACCGTATATGGAGCACAAGGTGGAACAGAACGGACAATGCCCTTTGATTTTATACCTATTATTATTCCAAATGAACAGTGGCAAGAAATAGAAGCTGGGATGAAGCAACGTGTAAAAGCGTTAAATTGCTTTCTACATGATGTTTACCATGAACAATCTATTTTTGAAGATGGGCTTATTCCGAAAGAACTCGTTGAAAACAATCCGTATTATTATAAAGAAATGCTTGGTGTAAAAGTACCTATCGATAATCATATTTTTTTAGCTGGTATCGATTTGATTCGTGATGAAAATGGTGTTTATTACGTGTTAGAAGATAATTTACGCAATCCTTCAGGTATTTCCTATGTTTTTCAAAATCGATCTGTGATGAAGGAAGTGTATCCTGAATTTTTCTCTAAACATACGATCCAGTCACTCGACAAACAAATGACCTTTATGCAAAAGGCACTTCTTGCTCATAGACCGCCTTGTATGGAGCCAAATAGAGAACCTAAAGCAGTCCTTTTAACAGCTGGCATGTATAATTCGGCCTATTACGATCATGTTTTTTTAGCACAGCAGCTCAATATTCAGCTTGTTGAAGGCCATGATCTAGTGGTCCGAGATGATAAGGTGTACATGAAGACTATCTACGGTCTTGAACAAATCGATATTATTTATCGTCGAATTGATGATGATTTCCTAGATCCTGTTGTTTTTCGTGAAGATTCTTTACTCGGAGTTCCTCATATTATGGAGGCTTATAAAGCTGGAAATATTGCTATTTTAAATGCAGTTGGTAACGGTGTTGCTGATGATAAGGCGATGTATGCCTATGTACCTGATATGATTCGTTACTATTTGAATGAGGAACCTATTTTACGTAATGTGAAAACTTATCATCTTGCTGATCATCGACAGCTAGATTGGGTTCTTGAGCATATAAGAGAGCTTGTTATAAAAAATGTTAGTGCCTCTGGTGGCTATGATATGCTTATTGGTCCACATGCGAGTGATGAGGAAATCGCTATTTATAAAGAAAAAATTATGGAGAACCCACATCAATACATTGCACAACCAACGATTAGTCTATCTAGAGCACCAGCTTTCCAGGATGGAAGATTTTATCCTTGCCATGTCGATTTGCGTGTTTATGTGATGAAGGGTGAGGATATTTATGTGCTTCCTGGAGGTTTATCACGTGTAGCATTAAAAGAAGGATCTTTAGTCGTGAATTCTTCACAAGGTGGAGGAGCAAAAGATACGTGGATATTAAAGGAGGAATTACAATATGCTAAGTCGAGTAGCCGATGCACTATACTGGATGGCACGATATAGTGAACGATCACAATCGAATGCACATATATTACAAGTACAGCTGTTGAATATGTTGGAGCAATCTGGCAAAGAAAATGAATACATCGATCATTGGGAAGCGGTGTTGAATATTTGCGCCTCGAAGGAAGAATACTTGACCTTATATGAGTCGATTCGAGTTAATCCACTTATCGAATATCTACTCTTTTCTACTAATAACTGTAACGCTCTTCATGCTACTTTATGTGCCGTTAGAGAAAATGCACGTGTAACTCGAGATAGCATTCCCATTGAGCTTTGGGAATTGCAAAATGACTTTTATTTATCCTTACAGCAAGAACTAATGGAACGTGAAAGACCTATTCCACTTATCGTTCTTAACTCTTTTTTACAAAATGTTCGTAAAACTTCATTAACGGTAACTGGGCTTATCGAAGGCTCGATGGATCGAGATGTACCTTTTTATTTCATGCAAGTTGGGAAATGGTTGGAGCGTGCAGAAAAAACGATTCGTATGGCTTTAATTATACTGGAGCAACATAAGGAAATAGCCATCTCATTAGTAGAAGCGGACGGTTCGTTTTTACTTGATTTATCAGAGGCGACGGAGTCTTATTTACAAAAGCATCGCCAAACTAACTTACTATGTGTACTTCAATATTTATTACAAGATAAGCATTTCCCACGTTCAGTGATGTTTTGCTTACAAAAATTAGAGGAAGCATTTATTTGTTTAGAAAACGATCCGCTTTCAGCTAGATTTTTAGAGCTTCATGCTCCATTAGAAAATTTATTGTTTGCTATCATGAATATAGATGTTTGGAATAGTACTTTAGAAGAAACTATTTTATTCATGGAGGAAAAATTGTGTCAATGTATTGATTTAGGCAATACATTTTCAACAATATATCATTTATATGAACCCAGCGTACAACATTGAAAGGAATCAACGACAGCTCCCTATCAACAAGCAAGTCAGTAATTCAAAGGAAGCGGACACTATGAAATTCGAAATTCAACATACTAATATTTTTCAATATGAGTCTGAAGTCGATCAAAGCTTAAATACAATCCGCTTAAAGCCAAGAGGCGATGAGCGTCAGCGCTTATTATCCTATCGCATCGCCATTACACCTTCATCTTTAACGCGTGAGCATACAGATATATGGGGCAATACGGTTGGTACTTTTTATATACCAGAGCAGCATCAAGAACTTGAAATTCAAACGACCTCTATTGTCAGTATTCAACGTGCGCCATTTATTCATCGTATTCAATATTCACCAGAGATGCAGACGATTTTTCACTCGCAATTGTTTTATGAGCATTATTTGCCCTATTTAAAGTTTACACAATTTACGTATATGACGGAAAATCAGTTAGAGGAAGTATATCATGCCATTGGTCATGCTGAAAATCCTGTACTATTTTCATTAAATTTAATGCAATACTTATATTCGACTTTTGAATACGATCCGGATGCAACCGATGTGACGACAACGGCAAGTGAAGCCTTCGCCCTGAAGCGAGGTGTTTGTCAGGATTTCACACATGTCATGCTGGCGGTACTCAGAGCTAAAGGAATTCCAGCGCGCTATGTGAGCGGTTATTTATATGTGGATGAAAACTCCGCCTTGATTGGAGATATTGCAACTCATGCTTGGGTAGAAGTCATGATACCGGGAATCGGCTGGATTGGTCTAGATCCAACTAATAATGTTGAAGTATTAGAACATCACATTATTTTATGCATTGGCCGTGATTATTCCGATATAAGCCCTGTTGAAGGTGTTTATTCAGGTGGAAAGCATAATTTAACAGTTAAAGTGAGTGTCAAAGCATTGAATCATTTGTAACAAAAATGGGTACCGGTTTAAATTAAAACCCCTGATTCTTCTATCCTAAGCGGAAGAATCAGGGGTTTTGTTAAGAACTATTGTTTTGAAAATGAAAAATCTCAGTAATCCAACTGTTATTTACATATTTTCAACATTATTAAGTGTTATCAGACTTTTTATACAATACCCATTTCTTTTCCTATTTTCTTCAATTTATTGATAACTGTATTGAGCTGCTCCATTGTATGTGTTGCCATCACTGTAATCCGCAATCGGCTTGACCCTTTTGGCACAGTTGGTGGTCGAATCGCTGGAATAAAGACACCTTCATCCATAAGTTTCTCAGAAAATTGCACTGCTTCACGGGAATCTCCAATAAGAAGCGTTATAATTGGTGTTTCTCCCTCATTAACTACAAAACCGGATTTCTCCAATTTTAAACGTAAATACTTAGCATTATTCAGCAATTGTTGCCTTCGTTCGGGCTCATTTTGAATAATAGATATCCCTTCTCGCGCTGCTTCAATCGCACTTGGAGATAAACCTGTTTGGAAAATAAACGACCTAGCGTTATTTAATAAATAGTTCTTTGCAATTGCCGACGTCGCCACAAAACCACCCTCTGCACCAATCGCTTTACTCAATGTGCCTACTGTAAAATCAATCTCATCTTTCAATCCAAAATAATCAGCAGTACCACGACCAGCATTTCCTAAGACACCTGTCACATGCGCATCATCAATCATTATGTAAGCATTGTATTCCTTTGCTAGCGCAACTATTTCGGGAAGCGGAGCAATATCACCATCCATACTAAAGACGCCATCCGTCACGATTAACTTCTTTCCATCTCCACGTGATTGCTTCAATTTATGCTCTAAATCCACCATATCCGCATGTTCATATACAATAGTTTTTGCTTGACTAAGGCGACAACCATCTATAATACTCGCATGATTCCAAGCATCAGAAAATATAATATCCCCTGCCTTCATCACACTTGAAATCACGCCAATGTTCGCTAAATAACCACTGCTGAAAACAATGGCAGCTTCAGTTTTTTTAAAATCGGCAATTTCTGATTCAAGCTGTTCATGAATATCGAAATTTCCAGTTGTTAATCTCGAACCACCAGCTCCTGTACCGTATTTACTAATACCTTCAGATGCTTTCTTTTTCAATCGAGAATCTGTTGCAAGACCTAAATAGTTATTAGATGAAAAAAGCAAAAATTTCTTACCATTTATGATTACCTCGCTCTCATTGCCATTTGAAAACGAACGTAACTTCCTTGTCAATCCTTTCTCTTCTATTAATTGTAGCTCCCGTTGAAACCAATGATCCATTTTTTAATCCCTCCTAATGAGAACCGGTACGCTTTCTAAATAGTCTATATAAGATTCTAGTTCTACTTCATCGGACACAAAATAAACACGTCCCCCGCTTTCACAGCCCTCCCTTTTTAACGGTGTAATTCTGACATAACCAATGCCACGATTACTTACATATCCAGTCACGTAATCTGGATCATCAGACCAACATAATTCTGCAATTGTAAACGGAGAATTTGCCACTTTCGACGCCAGAGCCAACGCTTCACGTACACGCTCATTAAGGTCCCAAGTAGCATCTTGCCAATCGATTCGTGATACACGAACACCCTTTTGTCCTCGGTCGTCAAGCCGTAAGCCAGTTTTACTATTTAGGATGATTGCCCCACGGAGATTTTGATACCTACTAAGCTGATCAAAAGCAACATTCACTGCATGCTCCGAAACACCTAATGAGGTTAGTATTTTTCTTGCTTCACTATGGGCCTTGTCGATTGAAGCCGCCTCAACTGCCGTAATTTCTAAGGGAGGTATATACTGAATTTGATCAGGCGCTATTTTTTCAATGGTAATTTGAATAAAGTCAGCATCTCCACGTGAATGATTACTTGCTTTGTTCAATAACTGTTTTACAATTGGCTCTATCTGAGATTTACGACCTATCCGTTCACCACCGGATATATGCTTTTCGCCTAGTTCAGGATTTTTTTCAGCCGCACGCATTCGAATGCTATAACACGCTTTTAACATGATGATTACCTGCTACTTTCTTATTAATTGTATGTAACATTTTCGTTATGGGATAAACACTAACAGCTGTGATTATCATGCCTGGAATAGCCAAAACTAATAACGGTAAAAATGGAGTCCCTAACGTAAAAGCCAAACCAAATCGAGCAACCGTTGTTCCAATTGGGCCAGTCAAAACAAGTACCGGAATTGAAGTCCCAAATAAAACAATGAGTAGGCCTACAGTCAATCGGAAAATCAATGCGATCTCCACATTTAAGATTGAGTGTATACCTAGTAAAAATAAGATTAAACTTGCAATAATCCCCGCTAGAAAATATCGCTTAAACCCAAATACCGCTGCAATCGCAACTGCTATGGGTGCTGATAATTGAAATTCAGACCCAGGAATACCTGTTGGAATTTTAAACATACCTGTAACGATAATAAGACAAGCTAGCAATGAAATCTGAGCAAGATCATATGTAGAAAACTTTCGGACCATTTTATTCCTCCATGTTACTTTTTAAATTAACCTGAAATAACTTTATGTTATTTCCTCCTATTCTTAATTTGTGTTAACTTATATTTATATTAAGTTAACACAAATTAAGGTTGAAAAGTAGATAAAATGGTAGGATTTTTTATTAATTATGAAAATAGGTTTTGTTACTTATCAAATGTGTAAATAAAAACCCCTGATTTTTCTACGCTAAGCAGAAAAATCAGGGGTTTTATTAAAATCTATTGCTTTTTAATCTTCATATGAGAATGTATACAAGAAACATCTTCGTTCTTGTCACCTTATAAACTTACTTTGCGTTTATAAAGTAAACTAGATGATCAGTCCATTTGTCGTCCTCGAATATGAATCCTTTCCTCGTACATTCATACATCATTCCAACACTTTCTGCTAACTTTATAGATGCAATATTATCAAGGTTTATATGAGCTTCTATTCGATGATAATTTAATTTTTCAAACGCTAGATCTAAGGCAGCTTTTACTGCCTCTTTCCCATAACCTTTTCTCCAAAACTGGTTATGAATTGTATATCCGAACCTGGCCCATTGAAATTCTTCCCTCATAATTGTCGAAAAGTCTATAAAACCAATATGAGTATTATCTTCTTTTTTAAACACTCCAAATACATAGACTTTGTCATCTTCAGCCATTTGATGATGTTTAGTAACTAAATCACGAAACCATTCTTTCGTACAGATGCTCATATTTAGTTTACCTTGATCGTATTTATGTTGAGAAGGTAAACGATTTTCATATTGGGTTAGCCAAGAAGAATAATCACCTTCTTCAAGAAATCGAATCACTAATCTTTCTGTTTCAGTTCTTATTTTATTCAATCAAACACCTCATCTAGAATACTTTCTATTCTTCTATAGATTATTCGACATAAGGGAATTATTTCCTTCCTATTAAAATAGTATTTCCTAATTCAAATAGCATATGTCCTTTTATTTAGATTGATTAATTGTCCCTTTTATATATTCAGGTAGAATTAATGTCCCCTCCTTAAATTCTTTTAGTGAAAACATCATTGGTTCACAATTCCCACCAACTCCAAATATGATGCTCAAATCTTTTGGGGAATAGACAACTGTATGTAACGTCCCAAAGTACTCTTTATAATCTTTATAAAATATCGGAGAACTTTCATCATTAAAGTGACGATATGTACATATGGGTGATAAACTTTCCGATAATAAGGAACTCACATAGTCCTTCCTTTTTATCGATCCATGTACTTTTTTTCTGTTTTTCTCTCTCAATAGTTCTGACTCAAAGTGATTGGTACAAATAAGAGGATTTGTGAAATTTATGACCTGTTGTTGTGGAGAAGCTTCTACTATTACACTTTTTCCACTTTGATCTGTAATGGAGTAGTTGTAACAATATCCATGAGATATATTTGTGATGAATTTTAGCGCCTCTTCAATATTTGCACATTGTTCTAATAGCATTCTAACAATAGTCGTTGCAATAAAACCCTCTTCCTTATATTCATTATTCACAAAATGTAACCCTACAATGAGCCCCTTTTCATTCATCCCATCAAGTCTTCCAATTATTTGCTGACTAAAGCCTACGCTAGCATAGCCATCTGTAGGATTCGTCCATACAAGCCTCGCATCGTACATTTCCGGACTAAAATCATAGTTGCGTACATAATAGCCATCATTTACTAATGTAGTGCAACCCATTTGTGGAAATGCTACATCATAACCACTAAAAAGTTTAATAGTATTATTTATGTCCATAAGTAATCCTTCTGCCAAGCCGATCAGTTCTTGAAAAAGATTCGGTGAAACGTTCTTTATTATTTCCTTCGCCTTTTGTACATTTGAGTTAATATTCAGTTCCCCTAGCTCTTCCAATTGTTCTAAGGTCGGTAATGCCTTTAATTCTCCACCTTGTTCCAAGCCAAATTGATAATAATCTCCTCTCAATTCTACAATTCTAACGACTAACTCTTCATCGTTTTTATACATTTTTCGTTGCCCCCTCTTCCCAAATTGTGTGACCGGCAATAATAAATCGAGATAGTAAAGTCATTCCCTCGATGCCATTAGATTATGGAACCTGTAGTTCTTTCTTTCGATGAAATCCTGAATTTTCATCAACTTATTCAAAACATTATAGCGCCTTCATTCAATGCTACATCTTAAAGTTACTTTAAGGTCAAGAGGTAAATTTAAAAATAATTAGCTTGCTATGCATGCTCTCATCGCCACGAACAGATTACATCCATGCTGCTGGACGCACAAAAAAAGTATAGGCCATATTAGCCTATACTTTCATACCGTCGCAAGTTATCATAATCCTCTTCTAGAATTTGTCTTAATGCCATTTTTGTAATGGCACTATACCCCTCTTTTATTCCCCCAAACAAGTGCATGCAACTGTGGCAGTACTTTGACATTTCTTAATTCCTCATCCTTCATCACTCTATCAATCAGCGCATGATATTTATCTAATAAATGTGTAATTAATTGTGAATTGTCCGTCGTCGTGAGATCATCGTTACCGACTTGCAGATAAAAAGGAATCATTGGATAACGATGGTGAATTTGTTTAGCATACTCGTAATCCTCTTGATTAAAAACGACTATTTTAAGGGATACATGATGATTACTGTTTCGATTTTTAAGTTTTTCGAAGATTTCAGAGAGCACCGAATAATTTGTCGTCATACCAGAGCTAGGTGGCTTTGGGGAAATTGTCAACTCATCAATCTCATACATCCATTTTTGCCACCTACTTCCCTGTGTTTCCACCCCGACCTTTATGTCATTTTCTTTTAAAGTGGCAATGAGCCCCTCCAAATTTCGGATGAGTGCAGGGTTGCCTCCTGAAATCGTGACAAATGAAAAGCCGCTGCCTCCGAGACGTTTCAACTCAGACCAAATCTCTTCAGCTGTCATTTGGACAATAAGATGCTTTCCACTGCCATCCCACGTAAACGATGAATCACACCAAGAACAAGAATAATCACAGCCGGCAGTTCTCACAAACATTGTCTTTTGGCCAACTACCATTCCCTCACCTTGAATCGTCGGTCCAAAAATCTCGATAACAGGTATCTTACTCAACTTCCATCCACTCCCGTCTCGCTTCTGCATAACTAGTCGGAGTTTCGTATAGCCGAATAAACTCAACACGCGCACCGTCATATCTTTGTTCATCAAGCAAGGTCGCAGCCAGCTTTTCGTAAATCCAAACAACAATATTCTCTGCCGTCGTATTCATTGGTGGAAGCGTCTCATTTAAATAACGGTGATCCAAATGAATCTCTATTTTTTCTTTCCATATTCTTTTTATATCGCCAAAATCAATCATCAAACCTCGTTCATCTGTGTATCCACTCAGTCCTAATATTACGCGATACGTATGACCGTGCAGGTTTTTACATTTCCCTTCATAATTATGTAAATGATGAGCAGCATCGAAGGTAAATTCTTTACTTACGAGAACACGCTTTGCATGATAGTTCAATTGATTTCTTTGAATATCTACATCAAGTTTTTGGAGCTTATCGACGATTCTAAAATCTGACATGCCTTAAGACTCCTCCCTGTAACTCAAATACTCATCAAGCCCTTTTTTTCGCAGTTTACATGCTGGGCATTCACCACAGCCATCTGCTATTACACCGTTATAGCAAGTCAACGTTTTTTCCCGAACAAATTCAAGTGCTCCAAACTGATCAGCAAGCTCCCATGTCTGTGCCTTATTCAGCCACATCAACGGTGTATCAATAACAAAGGAATCATCCATCGATAAATTTAACGCTACATTCAAGGATTTAATAAAAACATCTCGGCAATCCGGATATCCGCTAAAATCCGTTTCACAAACGCCAGTTACAATATGCTTAGCTCCTACTTGGCTCGCTAAAACGCCCGCAAATGAAAGGAAGAGAAGATTTCGACCAGGTACAAAAGTCGATGGAAGCTCACCATTTTCTCCGTCTTCTACCTTTATGTCTTGTCGTGTCAATGCATTTGGAGCAAGCTGGTTCAGGAGTGACATATCAAGAATGTGATGCTTGACACCGAGCTCTTCTGCTATCGCCTTCGCACATTCAATTTCAAGATGATGCCTTTGACCATAATTAAAAGTTACAGCTTCAACCTCTTGAAAACGTTCTTTTGCCCAAAACAAACAGGTTGTGCTGTCCTGACCTCCACTAAATACAACAATTGCTTTTTCCTGCTTCATGTGTAAAAACTCCCTTGTTCCAAGAAAACAGCACTAGAAAAAGTACTGCTTCTTCATAGTTTTTTTTAGAGGGTAGCTAAATACCTCTTTCTTGATTGAACTATTCAATACCGTAGTTATCGGTAATCAATTTTTACTGAATTAAAATATTGTGTACTGTGGTTACCCAATAATGTTAAATCCGACAGTCATTCTTCATGGCTTCGGCCAGACATAAAAAAACCTCCTTGTAAAATGTTTCCCAACACTTTTCAAGAGAGGCTTCACCAATCGTTCTAATAAAACATAAGCAAACACATAAAAAAAAGCCACGTCCGATATGGACATATTAAAAAGCCTATATATCAATATTAAGTTCATTAATTGTTTACATTTTGTTTACCTTGCTTTTTTTAGACCACCCATCACGAAGAGGTCTTTTTTCTCTAAGAGAAATAGATTAAATTAATTTACTATAGCTTTAAGCGCTATATTTAATTCATCGAATAATACCTTAAGCTTTTCTATTAATTTTTTATAAATCTCCTTTGTATCAAAATGATTCAGTCCTAGTGTATCGGTTATGTTTTTCTTTAATTTATCTTCACGTTCAACTGAAAGTAAATGAAAATAAATAATTCTCATATCATTTAATAAATAAAGGGGTGAAATTAAATTTTTTATATTGGTAATTGATAAATACTTCATTAAGTATTCATAATATTTTATCGAACCCCAATTTTTATATTCCTTCGCTCTGTTGTTAGTATCGACATTTTCTTCATAAAATTTTTTAATCGATTTAATATTTACTGCTTCAATCAATATTTTATGTAGAGCACTTATAACAGGCTTTATCTCATTGTCACTATAAATAATTGGTTTCTTTATATCTTCAATTGCTTTTAGTATTTCTTGGTCTAAATGATGCAAATCTAAACTTAAATTAGATTTTAGTGTATCGTAAAATTTGTTTCTTAAATTTATTATTCGCCTTTCTATTATTGGTTCACTCCATATTACATTTAATTGAGCATCATAAAATTCTGTATGCATCAAAGTATGATCAGATTGGATATTGTGAATTTGAAGATAGCTAAGTGTATTACCATCTAGTTTATCCAAATCACCTAACCAAATTATTAAACTATTATTCTTATTGATACCAAAAGGGATTTCGAATTCATCTTTATAACCAAATGTTCCATAACTCTCTGAAAACAAATTCAATTCATAATCCGGATGATGCATGAAATAAATTAAAGCTTCTTTTTTAAAATATACAGGAGTTAAAAACCCATCATTAGTCATAGCTCCTAATCCTGGTATATTTTCATAATCTCTATAATCATATTTAAAGTTGTAATTTTTACAAAAATTACAATTTATATTTAATTCACGTGGAGTGATTTCACAACCAAATTTATTATTTTCCTTACATTGTTCATAAACATACATAATAATCTGTTTTGATTTAGATGTTAATATAGTGTTACTACAGCTTTGACATTCTAATTGTGGTAAATTATTTACCTTTATTAAATAACCATCTATTACGATTTGATAATCAATAAAATCTAATTCAACTTTATTATTACAGACTGGACATATATCAGTTGAAATATTCTCTATCAATTTTATAAATTCATCAATTGAAATATTTTGCAAAACACCATCTCCAAACCACCATTATTTTATACAATAATCATCTATTTCCATTTATTTTAACTGTATTTATCAATTTATACAACTTATCATCAAATATACCATCTCTAATAAATTCATTAAGAAACTCACCATTCAAGCCAATTTTCCATACTCGGTCTGCTATTTATTTGTGTACGATCATCACGTTCATTAAGCCAGTTATAAAACGGTACAGGACGTTCTCTATTTGGTGTTTCTTCTATATATGATGATTTACTAGACTTAATACTTAATCGCTCTACAGCTGTACTATATGCCCCTACGAATACTGCTCTTAATGTACTAGCAACCGTCAGTACACCCTCTTTTATATCCATGGCAATTTTGAATAGAACGGTCTTAGCTTTAATAAATTCATCAATAGAATTTACTTGTGAAGCTAAAACACATTTATGTAATTCATCTTTTAAGTCGTCTGCTAATGGCAGTGATTGCATGAAATCAAATAGCATAACCTGGTACTCGTTCATGTATTCTTTTTTCTTTTCAGCTTGCAAAGCTAATTCATTTTCTAGATTCATAATATTATTTGCTTGTTTAGAACTTAAAAGATTAAAAGAGTTAAATGCTTGATTCTCAGATTGTGGAGGACAAACCACGTCATTACTGGCTTCATCGACTGTCTCTCGTTGGGACACGCTCGATGGGACATAAGGTAAAATGCGATAAATACTAGCACCTTTTATGCCGTTTAATTTTGTTCCCGGCACTTTTTCAATAATACCTAACTCGGATAATTTCTTAATCGAACGATAAACTGTCTTAGTACTGATTTCCAATGCTGCAGCTATGGTACTCGCTTTTAAGTGACATACTCCTGGATGTTCTAAGCTGTGTGAAGCAAGCTTGAAAACGATGGCACGTTCACTTTCCGTTAAGTCATAGTAATGTACTTCTATGTGATTTTCGACAGTTGTGTCCATATCTGCTACTGAGTAAAATGTTGTGTATTGTGCTAGGTATTCGAACGCCACCGTTTTTCACCTCACTTTCTTGATTCTTATACCAATTACTTAAACTTTTCTTCTACAACTGCTAAATCTTCGTTAATGATTCCCAGTAACATAGTTGCAAACTCAACAACTTCACTGGATTCATTGTGCTTGATAGTTCCTTTCAAATGACCTTTCACCGTTGATAATACAAGTGCCTGTTCGAAGAAATATCTAGAACGTTCTTGCTCGAGTTTGAAATAGTTGTTCATTGGTTCCCCTCCTCATTTTTACACTTAAACGTATTTCATTTTCCTCAGATACATTTACCATGTAAAAAACACATCCTAATTACACAATAAACAATTAAAATATAAATGTCAATTACGAATTGTGTATCTGGATTAAATAATATATAATTAAAGTACACGAAATACATTTGAAGGAGTGTTTAATTTGGCAAAAGAAATTAAATTACGTTTGCGTGTTTTGCTTGCAGAAAAAGAATGGGAACAAAAAGATTTAGTCGAAAGAACAAATTTAACAAACCGAGCAGTTAGCGATTTATACAATGACAAAACAAAAAGTTATACCAAAAACACTATCAACGAGTTGTTGAATGCATTTGATATAACTGATATGAACGAATTATTTAAGATTTTGGAAGTAGAAAATGAGGAAAATTAAATGAACCGATTAGAAAAAGCAACAACTGAATTACTTGAAGAAGGTTATACAATTGAGGAAATTAAAGCAGCTTTTGAAGAAGCATTTAATAAAGCTATACAAACCGTAAATAATGAAGAAACAGATAACTAATATTGGTTGTCTGTCTTTTTTTATATGTACTTTTCCCTCCAAATTTCCTAGAATGGTAATTGGAAATGTAAGGGAGGATTTATAAATGAAAAAATTATTCTACATAGGAGCTATGTCGGCATTATTACTTGTCGCATGTGGAGAAGCTGAAAAGCCGATTCCCAAGAACGAAACGATTGAACACCCAAAACCTAGCGAACAAAAAATAGAGTATCCAACCCCAAAAGAAAATACCACTGAGCCGTCTGAAAAAGAAAATACAGTTGAAGAAACGAAACAGGCGCCAAATGGTGTGGATACTTCTTTCTTTACATACGCTAATTCTGTTGAAGTAATTGACAACCGCACTACTCAAAACAATTTACTTGTATGGATTGATTACTCTGCAGACTCAGAACCTGGTATGAGTACATTAAATACACTAAATCAAGCATTTGAATTTTTACAACAACCTGATGACAGGTACAGTTACGTTGGCAATTCGTATCGGAGATATTAAAGTAGCACAATTTAATGTAACGCCAGCGAAAGTAGATTTTAACAACACTGAACTAGGTATGGCTGATCTTGTAGTTAATGCTAGCGAGATTGAATACTTAAATGAAGGTGTAAAATCATTTGGACAAACAATGGAATTATGGAATTAAGGTTTCAAGTCACTCAAACGAGTGGCTTTTTTATATGTTACTTGATTAGTGCTTCTTTAATTTGCTTATCCTTGTAATTGAATTGATATAACAATCCCGAGAGTAAGTTGGAGGTGACAGAGATTAAAAAATCTTTAACATTTTTATTACTACTATTAATCAGCTTATTGTTAAGTAGCTGCTGGAGCAAAAAAGAATTAAATGAACTTGCTATTGTAATGGCGGCTGGTGTAGATAAAGTAGATGATGAATACGAAGTTTCTGTGCAAGTAGTTACTCCTGGTGAAATATCAAATAGACCTTCTAGTGGGCGATCACCGGTTGTAACATACCATGCTAAGGGGAAATCTGTATTTGAAGCAATTAGGAAACTGACAACAATTACACCTAGAAAAGCTTATTTTGCACACCTTCAAGTTGTTGTCATCGGAGAGGATTTAGCTACAGAGGGTATCGATCAAACAGTAGATTTATTAGCAAGAGATCCTGAAGTTAGAAATGATTTTGATGTCATCGTATCTTATCAGTCCTCTGCAAAAGAGGTATTAAATGTTTTAACACCTATAGAAAAAATACCTGCCAATAAAATGATAAATTCATTAGATGACTCAGAGAAGGCTTGGGGATCTACATTATCAGTTAATATAGAAGACTTAGTGAATATCCTTGGCAATAAAGAAAAAAGTGCCGTGCTCTCTATAATTGAAATACAAGGGGATCCACAATTAGGCATAGATAAAGCTAATGTAGAAAGAATTAAAACTTCTACGAAATTGAAGTATGCGGGCTTAGCTATATTCAAACAAGATAAATTAATAGGATTTTTAACAGAAGAAGAAAGTAGAAGCTTCAATTTTTTGAATGACAATATCAAAAGTACAGTTGAAGTTATTTCTTGTCCTGAAGAAGGTAAGTTAACAACAGAAATTAAAAAATCAACAACTAAGATTAAGGGAAAATTTAAAAACAATACGCCCCAAATTAATGTTCGTATTGATATAGATCAAAATGTGGGAGAAGTTGAATGCGCTATAGATTTAACTGAAAACAAATCTATTGAGTATATTAATAAAAAAACTGCAGAGTTGATAAAGACTGGAATTGAAAAAACACTTATGACAATTCAAAGGAATTATCAAGCCGATATTATAGGGTTTGGGGAAGTGCTTCACCGTGAAGATTACAAAACATGGAAAAAAATTAAAGATGATTGGTCAACGATATTTCCCGAATTAGAGATAAAAGTTGACGTCAATGTAAACACTACTGGCGTAGGTACTATGACAAACTTGAAATTAAAGGAATAATTTAAATAATTGGTTATGAAGGTAAAAGACCAGGTACTCACATATTTATGAGCGCCTGGTTATTTGTTTAAATGACTTAAAAGTAATACTTCTGCTTAAAGTTCTTAATTCCTTCTTGATATATCGAAGCGTTATACAAATCCAGCACCTACATTAAGCTTAATACGATTAATATAAGGGTAAATTATAGGATTACTACCAACACATAATGCAAATGTTTGGGATGCATCTTCTAAAGCTGCTGGAATTGCACCTGGTAAACCTCCATATGTGGCAGGCGTTAAAAAAGGAGCTAAATCTCTCAATAAGATATTTGTAGCATTTGTCATACATCTGTCTAAAATTTCTTGTGCTTGGTCGCGAATAACTATAGGTACAGTTACTTCTAGATAGACCCGATATGTCCTAGTATGAAAAGGATCATCCCATTTCGGATCCGGAACGCCAAATGATGTAATTGTTTTTCTTATGACAGTTGTTTTAGAAAGTTCATCTTCTGAGATAGGAGGCCTTCCTCCATCTCCTGTTGCAGGGCCATTAGCTTGGCAAGTTTCACTAATAACTTTAAGTCCTGTTAAATCTGCTGGATTATAATCCATAGCACCGTGATTTACACCCGTATGAATAGCTATAATATCTGATAATTCCACACGGTTACTATTAGGATCATAATTGCCCACACAAGCAGTTATAGTGCCAAGATTCGGGATAGTTGTTTGAATTTTCTTCCCTTTTAATCGAGGAAACTCTTGCGGTGATACAAAGTCAGAGTCAAATCTTTGAACTAAATGATTATTTACCGGCATATTAGGATAGTAGGCTTGTTGATAGTTAGGGCTGAGATTCTGCCCAAAATAAGTGTCATTATATATTAGCCCACCACACATTGGGCAGTGATAGGAATAATTCATTTTATTTCCACCTTTCAATAAGCTCCTTAATACTGTATTCAGTTATATACATATTTGTGCTCACTATTGGAAATTATATTTCCAGTTAGAGGAATATAGTTTTTTATAAGAACGGTTTTTTATAAACACACAGGAACAAGTGTCCTTATTTTAGCAAGTACAAAATATTGGAAATAAAAAAAGACTAGGCGCTCATTTGAGTACCTAGTCCCTTGTATATTGTGTTCGCTATTTAATTCTGTTTAAAGCATTATCCAATTCACTTACCCAGTTCTTCCCACCATAAACGACAAAGATTGTTTCGTTCTCTTCTTCATCAAAGACATGAATTTTCTGTGTAATGAAGAAATTTAACCCTAGTTCAGTTCGAACTACCTCATCTAAATAAACTTCCCAATATAAATTAGGATTTAAATTTATAGCATGGGCGCAAAAAATCAATCGTTGATTTGTTAACAACAAACGACCACCATCAGATTTGGTTACACTGTAATACATATTTCCTAAACCTGAGCGTATTGGAAATTCATTTTCATTCATTTCAATATCGTGGAAGAAGATTTTTTTATTTGTTAGTTTAAATTCATTGGAATCAAAAGTAATTTGTTTCGCCTTTGACGTAATATTATAACTACCACAGTACTCACAGACATTTTCTGTTGGATCAAATGTTGCAGCACAGTTTGGACAATTTAAAGCTTTAACCATAGCTTCATCGCTCCTAATATGTATTTCTTATAAAGTATACTTTGAATTACTAAATATACCAATATTATAAAAGTAAAAAAGCCCAGGCTCAAAATTAATTGAGTACCTGGGCATTTCAGCTACAAGGTGGCTGATTTAATCATTTCACTTCATATAATTTTGTTATTTTGCTCTCATTGTTATAAACAAGCTTCAATCCTAATAGGTCAGCTAAATCACGTACTTGAACATGCGTCCTACCATCTATAATCACAGCTGGAATAGTCTTAGCATCATTGAGCATTACTTTCGCTGCTTGCACCTCTTTTACTTCCTCTAAACCATTTTTAATGTCCAGCTTGAATTGCTCCTCTGAAATCCCCATGCTCTGCAGATACGAAAAAGGATCTCTATGTGTCGTACCTTTTAAATTGTCCGTAATCCAACGGTGTGATTTTATACCGTTGCCACTGCCATCGAGTACAACAGGTATTCCAGCCTCTTTAGCAAGTTCACGTAACAACCAAATATAAGCAGCGTAATCCTTCTTAAATTGCTCCTTATCATTTGTACGAGCCAACTCTACTTGTGCATAGCTAAGTGGGTTACCTTTCGGGCCACAACCATATTGCACACGATTAACTGGCGCAACTTGTACAATTTTACCGCCACAGCCTACCCAGTGAGATGTAAATGCATTGGCTTTATTGCGGTTCATGTATGCTATTTCATTTTCTAAAGCGTTTGGGCCACAATTGTTTGGATTCCCTGATTCATGGGCAATGACGTATTTAGCAGCTGTCAAAGCATAGTTTGGCAATCCTGACATTAAGCGTTTTTCGATAACATACGTCATTTGCGCCCACCTTCTTTGTTAAGTTTTTCAATTGTTTCTCCAACAATTCCAGGCATATCTACACCTAATGTTTGAAGGTTTTCAGCGATTGAACCACCTTCTTTGTATAGGAATAAAGCTAATGTGAAGCCTGTTAAATAGAAATCTAATCCAAAAATTAAATCCAATAGGATAACAAATGTAATAGCCACAAGCTCCCCAATCCATCGAATGATACCATCACGCATAATCCGTGATTGATAAGGCGATACCTTTTTCCATGTTTTCAATAAGCCTGTTACAAAATCCAATACTTTAAATGCGAAATAAGCAAGTAGCATATATAAAATCGTTGTTGGTACTAATGATAAAAACGGATATTGAATTAATTGTGCAATGTCCATAAGACACCTTCCTTTTCCATAAAATAAAAAGCCATGAGAAGCATCGAAATTCAGTACAGTGTACCGTTGCCCATCTCGATTGCTCTCATAGCTCATAATAATTTTTTTCAATTGGAATGCATTACTGTTCCCATTGTATTTGTGTATATAAGTTTAGCTTTTTTTCTTCTCCTAAATCACTTAAATCCTTTCTCAATTTAACAATTTTCATTGTAAAAGCTGCGCTAATTTTATCATCACTATTATCATCTAGACTAAATAAATTGGATTTAAGTTTTGCAAATCTAAATTTTCCAGGTATCAATTCCACATCACCTTTTACTCTCAAAGCTCTACATGATGCCCAACACTCATCAGGTCTCTGATTTTCTATATCTGTAAACCCTTGAGTTTTATTGTACCTCTTCAATGTATAATTTATTTCATCAATGTCTGCTTCTATTATGTCGTCATTTACCTCAACTTCAAAAATCATTAGATAAGGGTCCTTATCATATATAACGCAGGTTTTATTGGCATAGTCCGTCGAAACTGCTAAATCGCCAAAGTATACATAGCCATCTGTAGTTGGTGATCCTATCTCCTCTTTTTTATAGATTCTATCTACATTACTACCTTTTATTTTTTTGTCATCCAATATTTGAATTCCTCTACTATATGATGTTCCATGATAAAGTTTCAATTGACTTCTCCATCCTTTCATCTGCTTTACTTCGACAAAAGGAAAGTATTCCCTGCAACTTTAGGCATAAAAAATAACGCTAGCTTATGCTGCGTTTACTAGTTTACTTATGTTGTTTTATTTTGCTTAGTTACCTTAATCTTGTCGGCTTCTTTTTCAGTAATTAAACCTTTAGAAACAGCTAAATCAATTTCCTTTTCCTTAGCTCTACAATTTTCCCAGTTACGTAAAAAACAAGTATATACAGGATTCATATTAATTACCTCCTAGCCCTAGCATTAATTGCATAAGTAATTCATCTTGGTCTGCTTGTGATTTATGCAGATTTGTGTTGTTTTCCCTTAACACTTTATTTTCTTTCTCCAGTTCTTCCAATCGTTCCATGATTACTGGGTTCTTGGATGCTTCTGCCTTTGCATTAATATAATCTGCATAATTCTGACTTATGATATCGAAATCTTCTTTTGTGATGATTTCGACATTCAATCCTTCGAGTGATTCCTCGGTGCCATTATACATTACATACCCAATATCATCCCGATCGTCAACGAATGCATATAATGAGTATTTCATATCAATGCCGCCATAGACATATGTTTTCGAGTTCCCCACTACTACTGCCAAACCATCGGTTATTTTTAGGTGAATTGCGTTTTCTGTATTATTCATAATATCTCTCCTCATCCGTTTGATGTAACCCAATTGTACGGGTACGTATGGACATTGGCTTGGTTTTGATTTAAGCCCATATTCTTTTGCCCAAATGCACCTGTTGTCTTATCGTACACGATAGACGAGTACAATAATCCTCTGATGTTATCTGGTGATGTCATCAATGCGTCCTGACCATTACCATAGTCCGCGTCTATCACCTTCACCGATGTTAGTGTTAGGTCATATACAATGACTTTCATAAGATCTCTTCTAGTAAATACCACATAACCATCTATTAATTGGACGTTATATCCGCTAGCATAAAGTGAGTCTAACGCAACAGACCATGTTTGTATTAACGACCCCGCACCGCCTTGGAACGGTGCATATAGCTTGTGTAAACGCGTTATACCACCCTCCGCTCGCTCAATAGTGTATAAATACCCATCACGTTGTACACCAGATAGACCACCTGCACAAGGCTTAGCGGCTGTTATATTGCCATTCGCATTAAACGCTGTTGATGTTATTTGGAATATGCTTATATATGTTGAACTGTCACTAGAAAATAATTGGTATGATGATGGTGCGTAGTCTGTGACTAAATGCCATCCTGAACGGAAATATGAACCCCACCCTTTGATATGTGTCCATGAATCTGAGTCAAACAACGCTTGATAGCTACTAGTAGTTAACCTAAAGATTTTGGTCGCATCAAGGTTAGCAGGTGAGTTAGTTGCTGTAATTCCAAATAGACCGCCAACTGAGAATATCGGTGCTTGCAGATGATTCCATTGATAAAGTGTCCCAGATGTATATAACATCTGTTTATTAGGTATGAATGGTGGCAATTTACTGATTATAGCAGTACCCGTTTTTAAACCGTCGTCAGTCCCGAACGTCCTACCCTTCGCAACCTCTGCCGCTGTAGCGTTCCCGTACTCCCCCCCTTCACCCTGTAAGATAAAAGCCCCTGTACCTGTGAATATTGCGGGGTTTGTAACTGTAGCGTTGTAGCGTACAGCATAAATAGCGTCTTTTTTAAAGTTCTTAACTAAGTTACCATTAGCATTTAATACCACTTTTTGCGGTAAACTACCAACCTTGATTACAACATTAGTAGTACTAGCTGTTGGACACTTAAGCACCAGACCCATACCGTCTACATAGTCAGTTATTGTAGTATCAAGCGTGACACTGTATATATTCGAAGCAAACGTTGGTGTTGTATGGAAAGGGTGCTTCACATAATCGACTTCATGTTTAGTTAGCTTTTGTTGTACATTTTCCAGTCCTGAAACAATAGTGGCTACTTTTTCATCTACATATTTTTCACTTGCATAAATAACAGATGTATCTATTTTCAATGTGACAGCACTTGTATTAGTCACTTCAAAGATAGCTTTAATAGTGAGCTCTTTGGTACTACCTTCCGAAAAAATAGGCTTGTATGTCAATGGTAATTTCCCGATTGCTAACAAAACATTATTCTCATCAAAAATACCAATTTCTCGAATTTCAAAACCACCAACCGTTCCAGGTATGACGGCTTTAACAACAATCCAATTAGGATTGTTCGGATCGGTTGTTACAGATGATGCATTACCAATCCACACTTGATTGCGTAGTGCTGTAGCTTCTTGTGTTGGTGTGTAATAGGCACCATTACTATCACCTACAGCTAATTTCGCAAAGTTTACTTGTTTTTGAGTAATCGAGGCATTTGCAACGGCTGCTAAACCAGCGTTTGTTAGTATTGTGTCAAATCTTTCACTCAATTTAATTTCCTCCTCTCGGATAAATGGTTAGATTTTCAGAGTTTGCTGTATTAGCAGCTGCTATTTTAATTTTTGAGTTTGTTGACAAGTCAGTAGCTATATATGGATACACCACTATTTCTTCCCCGGTAAGTGTTGCGGATCCTACATGAATTTTGTTTTGTCTAGAAGTTAAATTAATATCAAGTACTTCAAGCCATGAGCGGTTGTTTTTGTATGTTTTAATTAAACGTTCCAGAAGTTTGATTGTGGCATCGTCAACGCCTCTATCAGATACATCTATATTTGCCTTGAAATAATAAGGATCTCCATCATATTCAAACCATTCATCTATTTTTCCTTCCAGATTCAACAATTCGAATACACGTAGTAGCGCAGATTTTGTTCCTTTTTTTCGATGTATGTGTAGAGCATTTCTTACAACGTTTTTCTTTTCTTCAAGAGTTAACCCCTCGTAAAAATCAACATGTTTCTCATGTGCTAAAAAATCGACAAGCAAGCTTGGAGCATCAGTTAATAAATACAAGTTTGATATAGCTCTAAACTCTTCATATAGTTGAGTCATTTGTATTTCAAACGCTTCGGCTAGCGCAACTGTGAAGGGATCTTTTTGTAAGGAGTAAGGTAATAGTTTTTTTATTAAACTAGTCATCGATGAACCCCATGAATGTTAATTTATGTTCAGTCGCGACAGCTATCTTTGTTTTTTCAATTTCTGTGTAACTTACCCCAACTACCTCCACACGTTCCGCTAGCTTCTCTGTGGATATACTTTTAAGTCTATTTACAATTTCGCTTGGATTGATGTCACGACCTAATTTAGAACGTTGCCAAACTAGATAAGATTGATATTCTGCTTCGACTTTTTGCATGAGTCCATCAGCTACTGTTGCTTTTGAGTTTGGTAGCCAATATTGCACTTCAATTTCGAAATTTAATACATCTGGAATAGTTGCTATTACATTGTCAGTGAGTGGTCTTACACTCTCTGAAGAACAAATGGCCAAGATTTTATCTAAATGTTGTTGTGTAGGGATTTCACCATTTTTAAGTAATGCAACGATTCTAGTAACACCAGGGCTTGGACTATCCACTTCAACATCAGCAATATCTTGGCTAGAGGTTAATGCAAAATACTTATATGCTAAATCTGGCCCAGCAACAGAAAATTTTTCTGGTGCTAATCGGATACGATCTGCATATGGATCATCTTCTTCTACTTCCACACCACCACTTGAAACAACAGTATTAACAACAGATTTTACGTATGGCAACGGATCCACTAACGTTACTGTTTCACCTGGTAAATAGTCATTACCCATTTCGCCTGTTTCTGTGCAAGTCATTGGTAATTCAATGTAATTAGTATCGATAGGCACCACAGCAACCTTTGTTGTTTGGAAATATGCCTCTGCGATTTTCACCCGTGTTCCTTGTGGAATCGGTAAAGCTACACCTCTAGTAGCTTCTAAATTGAATCCTATAATTGTAGTAGCAGCTTTATCAACTAACCTTGGTGTGTCTAACTCGTCACCTTTTAAATCCAACATATCGTCTGTCGCGTATGCTAAGAGATTTTGTTTTAATGCATGTTCAGCTCGATTGCGTTCGAACGATACAAAAACAGCTAGCGATTCAACAAGTTTTCTCCGTGGATCCCCTCGTTGAAACTCTAGCCCTGTTTTATCATTTACGTGCTGCAGCATTTCACTAACAATAGATTCAGGCGACTTATCAAAAAACGTTATATCAGGTAAATCAAATCGATTCGTCATTTATTGTCACCTTCACTTTCGTTCTAAGTAGCCCTTGTTCGGCTTCTCCTGTTATTTCAATTTCCTGGACAGTAGCCCTTGGTTCAAATTGATTTATCGCTTCAACAACATTTGCACTATGCAATGCTTTAACGATAGTAATAGGCTTATCAATTACTGACTCAATACCAAAACCACGATCTAAAGGGCAATTCATTGTATAAGTAGACAAAATAAAAGCGACATTTTGCAGTACTTCTTGTACCCCTGTCGCTCCGTAGTCAATATTGGTCATGGCTTCTACTTCATACAAGTTAACTCACTCCTTTGAACGTAGAATATTTCGTACTAGCTGTTATATACTTTCCACTACCGAGATTGTACCAATCCCCTTTTTTCTCATAGACGGTTAAAGTGTTATTCTTGTATGCACACCCTAGAATTTTATGGTTTGTACCTGGTCCAGAACGTATATTAACGGACTGTACAGTAATTGTAATGGTACCTGTTTTTTTCTTAGATGTTTTACTGCTATTGCTGTTGTTTGAAGTTTTAGCCGTCTTTTGAGTAGTTTTCTTTGATGATTGAATAGTAATGGGATACTCCAACATTTCAATTGTCGCATCAATAGCCAGCATTCTACCTTTGTTGTCGATATCCGGATATTTCTCTGTGATTCTATTTACAACAAAAGCATTATTTGAAAAAGGGCGATTTCCAATCACTAATATTGCTCGTTTCCCTTTTCGGATATATTCCTGCCATTTCTCAAGTTCTTTTATTGGATTAACACCTAATGCAGCACGTAGCTGTATATCAAAAGTAATCGGATCTACATCTAAACCTTCGAACTCTAGAATGGGTTTTTGATGCTTAATTTCATGCTTGGTATATCTAGCTTCCATCGTTCGACTTAACTCATCAAATGTTTTCACTTGTTGAGCTGATACTGTAAACACTAAATCACCAAATGTTGCGATTGTGCCCATAACATCACCTCTATTCTATCTCACCTATCATATAACCTTTTCCATTTTTGAATGAGCATACAACGTGTGCATCTACTTTTGGTAGCTCAGTACCTTTAAACACCTGAATTTCGCGTGATACCATATCGTTACTTTCTAAACGTTTCACACGAATATTCCTTGTCGCATCATCAACGCTTACTACTTGGCATTCTTCCATATCAATACCCCTCCAGACATCTACGTAAATATAATGTGGTGGATGAATCATTGTGCACCACTTTAGATGCAATGTACTTACCGTTTAATTTTCCGAACTCAACCAAGTTAAATGTCATGCCAGCATAGAGAGGTACTAATGAATACACTTTTAATGTCACTGTTGTAGCCTCTTTATTCTTTTCACGAAGCTTTTTCTTAGCTATTCTTAACGCTTCCGCTTGGGATTTAACCTCTTGTTTCACGTTTAGAACACGGCCAGTCTTATTCTGTTTTTTCGGTGTAAAAGTAGCAGAAATGGTTTTCTTTTTTACCGTATGTGTAACTTTGCAAGCTTTATATGTGTCTGTTAATGTACTCTCAAAGCTTCGCTCTATTACTTTAATTAAGTCGGTTTCTTTACTTTTACGTCTGATGTAATACTTAGCTCCTTGTTTTTCGTAATCTTCCTCATTTAAAACGATAATGCTGTTATTGGCGTTTTTTAAGCATAGCCCCTCATCTTTACACAAGCGATAGATAAAAGCTAAATCCGTTTCGTTGTCTTGTTCAATACGATCCTTAGTTGGATTTTCTGATGATCGCCAAACTAGTTTCATACCATTTCTTTTTGCAATTTCACTGAATACACTTTTTAATTTAACTTTTTCCCAAGCCTTACTTTTGTATTCTCCCCGTAAGCTAGACTTTTCAGATGTAGCCATAGCCATAATGGTAATCACAGATTCTCTACCAGTAATCGTATCAACTTCAAATTTCCCGATTTGCTGTTTAAAGGAACTGTTTTCCCAATTCAATTTTTCAATTGTAGCTTGGATAAGAGAGCCTTTTGATGGAAACCAATCACCAAGCCACAACGCTTCTGTATCTTCTAATTCAATATTTAGATCATCTATTTCACCTGACAGATTATCTGTATACGTCCAAGAAATTAAGTGTTGATTTAGTATTTCTTTGATACTTTGATGATTATAGAGAATGTTGAGTTTTGTACTTTTGGCAAGTTTCGTACTCATAGTTCATCTTCCTCTCCTAACCATTCCGGCCTTTCTGTGACTTCCTCTACCATAACTTCAGGAACGTTTAATAAAAGTCCGCCTTCAAAAATTAATACGTCTTTATATTTTGGATTGGCTTCAAATAAAAGAGGGAGCAAATACTCGCTCCCCCACAACTTATATGCAATTAAATCCCACGTATCTCCTTGAATAGTTGTATAACTACTCATATGCCGTCCTCCTTGATGTTGCACCACCGCTTGTTGGAACCTGTGCATTGTCAATACGAGCTTTCAAACTATTTAAAGCTGCTATTACACCTTGTGTCGCTGTTTGAATACCTTGCATATTGAACATTCCAGATGCAGATGCTATTGCTGCCGCTAGACTTGACATGTTAGATGTTGATTGATCAGTTGCTGCTTTAAGCGAATAAAACGATGTAACAAAGTCTGTACTTACTAATCCTGAATACATCGTTAAATTATTCATATTAGCAGCTGTGGTACTAGCACTTGTTTGAAGCTCTGTAAATGATCCCGTTAACATAGTCATAGTTTGGCCTACCAACGGAGCGCTTGTTGATATTGCTGTAAACGCTGTATTAGTGGTTACTAAACTTGTTGCAAGTGTAGTCATATTTTGACCAATCAGCGGAGCACTTGTAGCTATTGGTGTAAAGGCTGTATTAGTAGTTTCTAAGGTAGTTGCAAGTTTATTGGCTGATTCATTTAACTTTGTAGTATCGATGGATTTAGCAGCTTCAGGACTCGCCTGTTTTGTTGATCCGGGTACTGGTGTCGGATTCTGTGCCAATGTTGGTCTAGGTGCCAACGTCCGCAACGGTTCTGGTGTACTTTTAGCAACCTCACCACTACCTCTTGCTGTATCAATAGTTTTTCCACCTAACCATTTACCACCGAAATATCCTGCTGCTCCACCAAGGGCTCCTCCTGCAACTGTACCAACCGGTCCAAATATTGTTCCAATTGCTGCTCCCGCTTTTGCACCACCCCAGCCACCTAGAGCTCCTCCTGCAGTTTCTCCAGTTGCTTTGACTTTATCTGATGATTTAAATATATCCAAACCGCCTGAGATTAGACTTAATGGTACAAGCCCTTTACCAACCCATTTACCTGCAGTCGATAAAGCCTTTCCACCGCCTTTGGCAAGGCCTTTACCTGTATCCCAGATAGATGAGAAAATAGATTTCTTGCCTTTATTACCACCCGTTGATGCATTTGTTGATGTGTTTTTTGAATTTTTACCTTTACTTTTCTTTTTTGACTCCCCTGATGTAGAAACTAGATCTCCTGATTCTGCACCTTTTGCTGAGTCTTTATTTTTTTCTTTCTTACCACCTTTCCCACCCTTGTTCTCCATTGCCCATCTGCCGGCACCTATAGCGCCTTTCACGAGTGTTCCTCCACCCAACATCCAAGCTGCAGCACCTAAACCTAAAGCTCCGCTAAAGTTTCCTTCCAATGCACTTGAAAAAGCTCCACTAGCAGCGCCAGTTAACCCAGCAATCCATGCTTTCCCCGCGATTGTACCTAACTTCGTAAAGATTTTACCCATCGCTTCGCCACCGGGTCCACCTACCCATGCTTCTGCTTTTTGCATAGTAGTGTCTAACATGTATTCAACTTTTTCACCAAAGCCCATATCCTTAAACATTTCGTATTTTTGCATGTCTTTGGTGTATTGAGCCATCATATTTTTTGCATCAGTAGGGTCCATATCCGGTGTGATTTTTGGCATAATTGGTTTCGAGTTGAATGGTTCTGTAATGTCATTAAGAACTTTCGCTGTTTTTTCTCCAGCTTTTTTAATAACACTCATGTTATCTTCAATATTTCCTGATACACCGCCAAAAAACTTTTGTAGCACTGGTAAGACTGGCGACATAAATTCGATTTGGGCTGTTTGGATACTGGCTTGTAAGTTATTAAGAGCCCCGCTGTAATTATCCATCATTGTTTTGGACATTTTCGCTGCTGTTCCGTCTGATTTCTCCATTGCAGTTGTCATTCGGTCCAACTCATCTGAACCAGTCGAAAGTAAAATAGCCCAATGTTTAAATGCTTCTGCACCAAATATTGTTTGTAGCGTATTAACTCGCTGCTTATCACTCATTCCTGCTGTGCCTTTTTCTATCTCTTTTATCACGCCAGGTAGGGACTTCATTTTTCCATGAGCATCAAAAAACTCCATGCCTAAACTTTTCGCCTTTTTCGCTGCTTTTCCTTCATCCTCAGCTAATTTACCCATTGAGCTTGAAAATGCTTGACCGGCTATTGAACCCTTCAACCCTTGGTTAGCCATTGCCATCATTGCTGCGGTTGTTTCTTCGAGAGACCATCTAAATTGATTTGACGTAGGAGCTGCATATTTCATAGCTTCACCAATCATCTCAACGTTTGTGTTAGCGTTAGCTTGAGCATAAGCAAAAACGTCTGCAGCATGTCCAGCTTTAGTTGCTTTCATGCCAAATGCTTGCATGGTATCACTTGTAATATCTGCTGCTCTACCTAAATCTAAAGAACCTGCCGTAGCTAAATTAAGCATTCCTGGCATAGCCGACACAATATCATTGGTTTTCCAACCAGCTAAAGCTAAGAATTCTTCCCCTTCTGCAACTTGAGTGGCCGTAAATATAGAGGTTTTACTTAGTCCTATTGCCTGTTCCCTTAATTTATCAAAATCAGCACCTGTAGCACCCGATATTGCAGATACTTTTGACATTTGCTTCTGGAAATTTGCTGCTGTATTTACTGATGAAATTGCTAGTCCTGTAGCTGCTGCAGCTGTACCAACTGCTCCGACACTTGCAACTGTTTTAGCCGTATTAACACCGCTTGAAAAAGTTGATTTTAAAGCAGAAACACGCCTTTGAGATCCTTCGAGTTGTTTCAATTCGCGTGATAGCTTTGCTGTACTTTCGGCATATTGAGATTGATGTATAGCTCCTTTATTATAATCTCGGCCCAAGCGATTCATTTCTTGCTGTACAGCTTTTGCACTACTGCTTAAATTCTTTAGTCCAGATGCAGCGTTTCTAAATGAACTATTAAATGAGCCACCGATAGCGCCGTTTATCTGAACTGTTGTTTCAAATGTTTTAGACACTATCCATCAGCCCCTTCAAAATCATCAATTGCTTCCATCCAAGCATTCAACTCACCTATACTTTGTTTTACCCAAAAATCCATGCTGCCAGGAACACCAATGCCTAACTGTATATATATCTTTCTAAGTCCCTTAGCACCATTGTTTCCTACCACTGCAAGAAAAAATTTCTTGTTTGAAAGGCCACTTCTAAATAATCACCGCCGTGTAATTTTCTTAAATCATCCTCCATAATGCCAGATGCTCTAGACATCAATTTCAAAATAACAGCTTGATTCCATAAATCATCAAAACCAGTACCCATTTCACGTAATTCAGCATCAATTTTTAAAATTTTATCCCCAGTCATTGTTGTAAAATCAAGTTTAACCTCATTTAAAAGCGCCCCATCAGTAATTTTGATAGGACGCTTGATTTTAACCGTTTTAATTTCCGGATTCTCATTTTTTGTTTTATTTTTATCCTCTTGATCGATTAGTTTCTCTGTAGGTTGATCAAGTACTTGTTCATTTTTTTGTTCATTTTTTTGTTCATTTTTTTGTTCATTTTTTTGTTCATTTGAGTTTTCATTGTTCATTTTTCTATCCCCTATCAATTGTTTTTTTATATACCTAGTGCAGCACGTAATTTTTCCATATAATCGACATTTCCAACACGATAAATATAGTTGAGTTTATCAATCTCAATCAAAGTTTTTCCGTCATATTCCATTTTTATATATAAAACTTCAACTTCTGATGACCCTTCATAAGGCGAACCTTTTGCTGCCTTACCTAAATCATTATTAATTGGAATCCCACGTATAACAATACGGTTAACACTAAACTCATGTTTACCTTTCGCACCATCGTACTCTTGGTTTGCTAATCGAAAATCTAACTTAATTGCTTCTGGTTTTAAAAATTCTAATAGTTCATCGTTAATCATTCGCCAGTTGATTGTGGCCTTCATTGATTCTAAGTGGCTAAAGTTTGGAGAATCGTACTCCCCCATAACCCCACCGCCACTTACAGTTTCAGTTTTAGGGTTTAATGATGGTAGTTGTAAATCAGCTACTCCTTTTAGCTCAGGACTGCCATTTGCATATGCTCTAAAATCATTTAATTTTTCAGGGATTTTTGCCATTTTATCGTTCCCCTTCCTTAGTTAAAAATTGTGTCGTAGTAAGACTTGTCTACTTGTAATATGTTTTCAATTTCTTGCCCTGGCGTTGGTTCAGCCACAAAATACCTGAAAATTATTTTGCCGTTTGTTAACTGTTCGCCTGGATTATCTTCCGCACGAGCTTCTACTCGTCCACCAATAATTGCTCCATCTCCTTGCAGACCATTCATCCACATATTCATCTCGTCAACAATTTCATCAACCATGCGCGGACGGATTGGACCATCTACCTTCTCCCAAGTTTTAAGTACAATTGTATTGCCGATGAAATTATGCATTATACGGTTCGCATGGAATTTATCTTTTACGTCTGTAACATTTGGATAAGCAGCTGTGTAATTTCCCCATGTGACAAATCCATTTACAAAATTCATTGCTGTTACAATACCTTGATCATTTAAAATTTCTGCCTGGTTCGGTTCCAGTTCTACTTCTTCGTATTTGTCACCGTTTTTCACAACTAACTTATCGATAGGAATTGATTTATTTGATGCAGATTCATATGGATAGTTATTGTTGATTGCACAAACTTTTAAGACGTTACAAGCGAAATGAGTCGATAAGTGATACACTTTATCTTTTCTAGCTACTAGTGGCCAACAAAAAGCTTCTAGCTCACCTGTATAGCCGTTATCATTTTTCCAACCAGATACATCAGTAAACACTACAGTTTCGCTTGTATCTGCATCTGTTAAAGCGAATGACTTGAAATACGTATTTACATAATTTGCTTTTGCTCGCATGACTGCAGCTACAGTTGGGTCAAGTGCAAATTTTGGTGCCAGGATTAGACTAGGCACAAGGCGTAAACGTGGAAATACCTTATTAATGCACTCTAATCCTGATGCTTTACCTGTATCAACATCATATCCACCTATAATTTCAGTGGCTGTAACAAGCGAAGGATCTAACATATCATATTCCGCTGTAACTGCTGTTTGGGTAGTTAAAAAGGCGATTGTAACTAAACCAACATCATTAAATGACGCGATGTAATCTACATCTTCTTTTAATTCTGAATTGTTTGCTATCAACTTTAGTGATTTTTTAAGCACACCATAATTTTTTATCGTAGCTTTATGATTCTCGATTGTTAACGTTTGTTCTGTAAGGCTCTTTTTATGCACTTTAGGGTCTAATACGTTCACAAAAATAAACGGCCCAACTTCAAATTCAACAAACGCTGCATACGCTACTTCACATAAAGTATAGTTGTCCCAATCCTTCGAGTACCCCAACTGCTTTTTAAAGTCCGGTAAAGATTTACACATAATAGGTTTATTTATATTGTCAATGCCCTCAACTAAGTTGACAGGCGCTGTACCAAAAACAACTGGTACGATACTAGAAACAACGGATGGTGTTCCAGGGCTTGTTGGTTCCTCAAGCACACGAGATCCATGTGGCATATTACTTCACTCCCTCAAAGTATTCTATTACCTTTTTGTAAAACATTGATTCTACTGTTCCAGAATCATTCAAATGCATTTG